>CAMYJI010000036.1:0-1691 GCA_947258545.1 uncultured Ectothiorhodospiraceae bacterium | reverse complement strand
TCCTGCTGCAGCGTCTCCAGACCGGCCCGGTTGCCGAAGGCCAGCTGCAGCCGCTGGCGGATATTTTCCTGAGCGATATGCCTGCCCTGTTTGTGGCCGGCCACTGCGCGCCCGGGCACCGGATTGCTGATCCGAATCGCGATCCGGCCATTGCCGACCTTGCCGCTGATCCGGATGGTGCCACCCTCGGTCAGCGCCTCGATCCCGTGATAGATGGCGTTCTCCAGCAACGGCTGCAGAATCAGTGGCGGCACTTCCACATCGAGTGGCAGCGCCTCCATGTCCCACTCCACCGCCAGTCGCTCGCCCAGGCGCAAGGCCTCGATATTCAGGTAACGCCGCGCCATGGTGATTTCCGCCTCCAGTGTGGCGCGCTCATCCGCACTGTCCAGCGAGGCGCGAAACAGGTCAGACAGATCATGGATGGCCTCCTCGGCGATATCCGGGTCCGAGCGCGTCAACGCGGCAATGGTATTCATGCTGTTGAACAGGAAATGGGGACGGATGCGTGCCTGCAGGGCCGCCACCCGGGCACGGGCCTCGGCCTGCAGCTGCTGGCGCCACTGGCTCTGGACAAACAGGTAGCGCAAGGTGACGGCCGTGATCAGCGCGCTGACCCCGAGGCAGCGCAGCAGAAAGACACCGTGATGTTCGCTGTCGATCGATGGCAGGATCGTGCTACGCACCATCAACCAGAAGGCCGCCTCGCTGAGCAGCGCCGTGACCAGCAGGACCAGCAGGTAACTGATCAGCACCGCCGCTGTATTGCCCAGCTTCGACAGCAGGGGCCGCGCCAGGCATAGCAGCGCCGCGCTGGTCAGGGCAATCCATTGCAGGAACAGGGAGATCACGCCCAGGTCACTCCAGCGGTCGCCCAATAGGCCCGGGGTAACCAGCACCAGCACGAAGGCCAGCAGCTCGGCCATGATGACCACCGTGAACACCAGCCGCACATCGCAGAAGCTGGGCAGGAAAAAACTGTCCTCCTGCTCGATACCCGCGCTGTTCGTTGCCGAGTCGTTCATGGGAGCAGTTTCATGGTTCAGCGGCCCTGCTGCAAGCCATGTCGGCCTGCAGCTGGCAAACGCAAAGCGCTTGCGGATTGGTTATACTGCGCCGACACGTGATCACGGATTAGCAGGATGACGGACGACAACGCCAAGGAGAAGCCCTGGGGCGGCCGGTTTACCGAGTCGACCGACGCCTTCGTCGAGGCATTTACCGCCTCGATCGAATTTGACCAGCGGCTCTACCGCTACGACATCGCCGGTTCGATTGCCCATGCGCGCATGCTGGCACACGTCGGGATCATCAGCGAGACCGAATGCAAACGGATCGTGGAAGGCCTGGATGGTATCCGTATGGACATCGAACGCAGTGATTTCGCCTGGTCGGTCGCCCTCGAGGACATCCACATGAACATCGAGGCACGCCTGATCGAACGCATCGGAGAGACCGGCAAGAAACTCCATACCGGTCGCTCGCGCAACGACCAGGTCGCCACCGACCTGCGCCTGTACCTGCGCGACGAAATCGACACCCTGTGCGCCGAACTGGACCGCCTGCAGGCCGCGCTGCTGGGGCTCGCCGAACGCGAGGTCGACACCATCATTCCCGGGTTCACCCACCTGCAGGTCGCCATGCCGGTCAGCTTCGGTCACCACATGCTGGCCTGGATCGAGATGCTGGAG
>CAMYJI010000035.1 GCA_947258545.1 uncultured Ectothiorhodospiraceae bacterium | reverse complement strand
TGCTCAAGACACTGCAAGAATATTACGAATAACCAGAGACTGCAGAGCTATCAGGCCCAGCAGGCGAGAGGAAGAAAACGCAAGCTGGAACTGATCAGGGTAATGGGTGCGCGGTGCGAAGAATGCGGGTACCGCAAAAATTACTCAGCTCTTGAATTTCATCATGTTGATCCCGGGGAGAAGGCATTTCAACTCGATCTACGATCGCTTTCAAACAGAAGCTGGGAAATAATTCTTGCAGAGGCGGATAAGTGCAGATTGCTTTGCTCGAACTGTCATGCAGAGCTGCAAAATCCTGACTGCGGGCTATAAATTTCCGACCACGTGACAGGTGGTCGGAAATTATTTGCTCATTCGACTTCCAGGAAGCTGCGCAGCGGCTCTGAGCGGGTCGGGTGGCGCAGCTTGCGCAGTGCCTTGGCCTCGATCTGCCGGATGCGTTCACGGGTGACATCGAACTGCTTACCGACTTCTTCCAGCGTGTGGTCGGTGTTCATGTCGATGCCAAAGCGCATGCGCAGGACCTTGGCCTCACGCGGCGTCAGACCGGAAAGCACACCCTGGGTGGCCTCCTTGAGTCCCTCCATCGAGGCGGAGTCGATCGGCGAGGCGATGTTGATGTCCTCGATGAAGTCGCCCAGGTGCGAGTCCTCGTCGTCACCGATCGGTGTCTCCATGGAAATCGGCTCCTTGGCGATCTTCAGCACCTTGCGGACCTTGTCCTCCGGCATCTCCATGCGTTCAGCCAGTTCTTCCGGTGTCGGCTCGCGCCCGATCTCCTGCAGCATTTGCCGGGAGATGCGGTTGAGCTTGTTGATGGTCTCTATCATGTGCACCGGGATGCGAATGGTGCGCGCCTGGTCGGCAATCGAGCGGGTAATGGCCTGGCGGATCCACCAGGTCGCATAGGTCGAGAACTTGTAACCACGCCGGTATTCGAATTTGTCGACGGCCTTCATCAGGCCGATATTGCCCTCCTGGATCAGGTCGAGGAACTGCAGGCCGCGGTTGGTGTACTTCTTCGCGATTGAAATTACCAGGCGCAGGTTGGCTTCCACCATTTCCTTCTTGGCCCGGCGTGCCTTGGCCTCGCCGATCGACATGCGGCGGTTGATATCCTTGATTTCCGCGATCGACATATGCGCATCGTCCTGCACGGCAATCAGCTTGTTTTGGGCACGCAGGATTTCGTCGCGGAACTGGGCCAATTGCGCCGAGTATTTATGGCCGGCTTTGATCTGGTCATCAACCCACTTGGGGTCGGACTCATTATTAGGGAAGGAGGTGATGAATTCCTTCCGTTGCATACCGGCCTTGATGACGCAGACGTCCATGATGGCGCGCTCGTTGGTGCGAATGCGGCCGATGGTGCGGCGCAGGTTGGCGGTCAGGATCTCGACAATACGTGGTACCAGCTTGAGGGTTGCGAACTCATCAACCAGCTGCTTGCGGAGTTTTTCCACACGCGTCTTGTTGTTGCCGCCCTTCTCGACTGCCTTCCGGAGCTGACCGTAAATCTTGGCAATCTGGCCGAATACCTTGCGTGCCTCTTCCGGGTCGGGGCCGGTATCGACAACGGCCGTTTCCTCATCGTCATCATCTGTTGAATCGTTCGCTGGGGCCGCCACGGAGGTAGCGGGCTCATCAATGGCATTGGGATCGACAAAACCGCTGATGAGATCATTGAGGCGCATGTCGCCTGCCTCGACGCGTTCATAACCGCGCAGCAGGGTTGCGTAGGACTCGGGATAGGACGCGAGCGCGGCCAGGACCTGGTTCAGGCCGTCCTCGATGCGCTTGGCGATGACGATTTCGCCCTCACGGGTGAGCAGTTCGACCGTGCCCATCTCGCGCATGTACATCCGCACCGGGTCAGTGGTTCGTCCGAATTCACTGTCGACCGTCACCAGGGTCGCCGCCGCCTCCTCTGCCGCATCCTCGTCGGCCGAGTCCTTGGTGCTGGCCAGTACCAGCGAGTCGGCATCCGGCGCCACTTCATGCACCATGATTCCCATGTCGTTGATCATCGTGATGATGTCCTCGATCTGCTGGGGATCGACGATATCTTCCGGCAGGTGATCATTGACCTCGGCATAGGTCAGGAAGCCCTGCTCCTTGCCCTTTTCAATGAGGAGCTTCAGTTGTGATTGTTTATCTTGATCCATAGTTACCCGCAGGCATGCAGGATGCCTGATCTATTGTCTCGTGAAAATGAGGAAAAATTAATCATTCAGTATAATCTAATAGATAGTACCTGGCCAAGAGAAATACAAGGCCGTCTATACCATTATTGTCACTTCATGGCCCCGCAGCGCGCGCCAGCAGCAGCTTTTTAAGCTCCTGTTTTTCCTCGTCATCCAGGGGTCTCTGGTGTTCATTTTCCAACAACTGGCTGATCCGGCGCTCGGTCACCTGCTGGGCGACCTGCGCGAACAGGCCGTTCAGCTCGGCGGCCAGGTCCAGGTTCTCGACCAGCGGCTTCCAGTTTGCCAGCTTGTTGAGGTGGCGTGCCTCCTCGCGGCCGCGCCAGTGCTCCAGGATTGCGCCGGTATTCAGACCCGGCCGGCGCTGCAACAGTTCAACCAATTCAGTCAGCAGCGCAGTGCCGGGCACACTGTCCTGCGCCTGGAACGGGAGTTCTTCGACTGCCTCGGCCAGTCCCGGCTGGTACAGCAACAGGGCAATGGCATCCCGTACCGGTGATTTACCCGGCCTGGCTGCCGCTGCCTGGGCAGTATCGGCGGGCGGCGGCGATTCGTGAGCCGGTTCAAGCCGCTGCGATAGGCGCACGGGATCGGTATGGGCAATTTCGGCCAGCCGTTCAATCATCATCTGGCGAAAGATGCTGTCCGGCAGGCGGGCCAGCAGTGGACGGGCCTGGTCAACCAGGCGTGCCCGGCCATCGATACTGTTGGTGTCCAGCTGGCTGGCAAGGTGGTCGAACAGGAAATCCGATAAGGGCACGGCCCCGGTGATCCGTTGTTCGAAGGCCTGCTTGCCGATCTTGCGCACCAGGGTGTCCGGGTCTTCGCCTTCGGGCAGGAACAGGAAGCGCGCCTCGCGCCCGTCGCGCAGGACCGGCAGGGTATTTTCGAGCGCCCGCCAGGCGGCGGCGCGTCCCGCGCGATCGCCATCGAAGCAGAACACCACCTCGGGTACGGTACGGTACAGGCGTTCCAGGTGGTCCGGCG
The DNA here is from genome assembly GCA_947258545.1 of uncultured Ectothiorhodospiraceae bacterium. Taxonomy (GTDB): domain Bacteria; phylum Pseudomonadota; class Gammaproteobacteria; order UBA9214; family UBA9214; genus CAMYJZ01. Next base: position 30,524 of record CAMYJI010000035.1, on the reverse strand, counting down.
TGGTGGCCGTGCCCAGTGTCGCCACCGCGTAATTGATATCGAACTGGGCCAGGGCCACCACATCCATGTAACCCTCCACGACCAGGATGCGCTCCAGCTTGCGCACCGCCTTGCGGGCCTCGAACAGGCCGTAGAGTTCCCGGCCCTTGTGGAAAACTGACGATTCGGGGCTGTTGAGGTATTTCGGCGTGTCATCGCCCAGCACCCGGCCACCGAAGCCTACCGTGCGGCCACGCCGGTCATGGATGGGAAACTGGATCCGGTCGCGGAAGCGGTCGTATACGCCGCTGCCGTCATCGCGCTCGATGACCAGGCCCGTTTCCACCAGGCTGGCACGTGCGGCCTTGTCCTTGCCCAGGGCCTTGCTGAGGTTGTCCCACCCCGGCGGGGCAAAACCGATTGCGAAGCGCGCGGCGACCTCACCGGTCAGGCCGCGGGCCTTGAGGTAATCAACGGCGTGGTTCGCCTGTGGATGACTGCGCAGTTGTTGCTGGAAAAACTCGGCCGCGGCCTCCAGCAAGTCGTAGTGGGGCTGGGTGGTGGACTGCGGAATCGTGTCACTGCCGGACTCGTGCGGGACCTCCAGGCCGGCCATGTGGGCCAGGTCCTCCACGGCCTCGGGGAATTCCATGTGTTCGTATTCCATAAGAAAGCTGATGGCGGTGCCGTGTGCGCCACAGCCGAAGCAGTGGTAGAACTGCTTGACCTGGCTGACGGTGAAGGAGGGGGTCTTCTCGTTATGGAACGGACAACAGGCCTTGTACTCGCGGCCGGCCTTCTTGAGTTGCACGCGCGCATCGATGACATCGACGATGTCAACGCGGGTCAGCAACTCGTCTATGAACGCTTGGGGTATACGGCCGGCCATGCGGGGTAGAGTAGAAGGGAAGCGGGCATATGGAAAGATTGAGGAATATTCACCGCAAAGGCGCAAAGATATTAATATGTTGTAGGAGCGCCTCGCAGGCGCGATTCTTTATTAAACGATTATTCGCGCCTGCGAGGCGCTCCTACAGATTCGGGATGTTTATATATTTGTCACCATTGCGCCTTTGCGGTGAACTTGTTTCTAAGGGGCACTAGCCCAGGCGGGCCTTGATCAGGGCGCTTACGGCTGCCATGTCGGCACGGCCCTGCAGCTGGGGTTTCAGCTGGCCCATGACCTTGCCCATGTCCTTGATGCTCGAGGCGCCGGTCTGTTGCATGACGGCCTCGATGAGGGCATTGATTTCAGCTTCGCTCAGCTGTTCGGGGAGAAATTCCTGGATGATCTGCAGCTCGGCGACCTCTTGATCGACCAGGTCATTGCGGCCGGCCTTTTCGAACTGACTGATGGATTCGCGCCGTTGCTTGGCCATCTTGTCGAGGACGACCGTGACCTGGGTATCGTCGAGCTCGATGCGCTCGTCGACTTCTTGTTGCTTTATCGCGGCCAGGATCAGGCGGATCACCGCCAGGCGCGACTTGTCCCCGCCGCGCAGGGAGTCCTTCATATCCTGCTGAATGCGGTCCTTCAGGGACATGCGGAGGGAATGGGCTGGATCAGTAGAGACGAATGCGGCGCGCGAGTTCGCGGGCGACCTTCTTCTGGGTGCGTTTGACGGCTGCGGCCTGCTTGCGCTTGCGTTCCTGTGTGGGTTTTTCGTAGAACTCGCGACGACGGACCTCGGCAAGGATGCCGGCTTTTTCGCAGGACCGCTTGAAGCGACGGATAGCGATCTCAAACGGCTCGTTTTCTTTTACACGTACGTTAGGCATACAAATTCCAAAAGTTAATCAGCTCGTTGGAGCGAGGGCAGCGAATTGTATACAGGTCATGCAGAAAAGGCAAAAAGTTCCTTGTGTTACAGGAACTGGCGTAGATAATTTCCCCATGCGTGTACTTGGCATCGAGACCTCATGTGACGAAACCGGGGTGGCCCTCTATGACGGGGAGGCTGGCCTCATGGCCCATGCGTTGTACAGCCAGGTCCAGCTGCATGCCCGCTACGGCGGTGTGGTCCCCGAACTGGCGTCTCGGGACCATGTTCGTAAGCTCTTGCCACTGCTGCATAAAGTGCTGGATGAGGCGGGTGTGGACAGCAGCCGGATCGACGGGGTGGCCTATACCGCCGGCCCGGGTCTGGTCGGTGCCCTGCTGGTCGGGGCGATGACCGGGCGGGGCCTGGCCTGGTCCTGGGGTGTGCCGGCGATCGCTGTCCATCACATGGAAGGTCACCTGCTGGCGCCGATGCTGGAGCCGGATCCCCCCGGGTTCCCGTTCCTTGCCCTGCTGGTCTCCGGCGGGCACAGCATGCTGGTCGAGGTCGGCGGGGTGGGGCGCTACCAGGTGTTGGGCGATTCCATCGACGACGCCGTCGGCGAGGCCTTCGACAAGACCGCCAAGATGCTGGGCCTGCCTTACCCGGGTGGTCCGGTGCTCTCGGAACTGGCGCGCCAGGGCGATCCCGGGCGGTTCACCTTCCCGCGCCCGATGACAGACCGTCCCGGCCTGGATTTCAGTTTCAGCGGACTCAAGACCTTTGCCCTGAATACCTGGCGGGAGTCAGCGCAGACCGACCAGGATCGCGCGGATATCGCGCGGGCCTTCGAGGAGGCCGTGGTCGACACCATGGCGATCAAGTGCCGCCGGGCCGTGGCGCAGACCGGCATCAAGTCCCTGGTGGTCGCCGGCGGGGTTGGCGCCAACCGTACCCTGCGGGAACGTCTTGCCGGCCTGATGGAGCGTGAAGGCGGGCGCGTCTATTACCCGCGGCCCGAATTCTGTACCGATAATGGCGCCATGATTGCCTACGCCGGCTACCGGCGCCTGCAGGCCGGCCAGAGCGAGCCGCTAAGCGTCAAGGCCATGCCACGCTGGTCAATGGAGGAACTGGAGCCGGCGGTTTAGTTAACGAGAAACGTATAAAATGAGTTGTAGGAGCGCCTCGCAGGCGCGATCGGGCAGGGTGCGCCGTGCGCGCCCGGGATTGGCCACGGATACACGGAAAGAAACAGCGTGAAGCGTAAGACGTGAAGATTGAAGACAGGATTTTCATCGATTAATTTACTCCCACGTCTCACTTTTCACGTTTTCATATCACGACCCCGGTTCCCTGTCCGAACGCAGCCGGATCTTCTTCTCGGTGCCGTTGAGCAGGTTGGCCATGTTCTCCCGGTGGCGCCAGAACAGGATAACGGTGATGGCGGCCATCACGGCGATGAAGGCCGGTTCGGGCCGCAGCCACCAGAAAATCCCCGGGGCCAGCAGCATGGCCGTCAGCGCGGCCAGTGATGAATAGCGGAACAACAGGGCCATGACCAGCCAGAGCGCGCTGACCGTCAGGCCGACCTGCCAGTGCAGACCGAAGACCACGCCCAGCGCTGTTGCCACACCCTTGCCGCCCTGCAGTCCGAAAAACACCGGGTAGAGATGGCCCAGAAAGGCCGCCAGCGCCGTGGCCGCCTGAATGGCGGGATCGGCACCGAGCGCGCGTGCCAGCAAGACCGGCAGCAGGCCCTTGAGCATATCGCCCACCAGGGTGAGGAAGGCCGCCTTCTTGCCGCCGATGCGCAGGACATTGGTCGCACCGGGATTGCGGGAACCCTCGGTGCGCGGGTCGGGCAGTCCCATGAGCTTGCAGATTAAAATCGCGGTAGAGACGGAGCCGAACAGGTAGCCGCCCATTACCAGGATAAAGTCAGTGATCATGGGCGGACATTGAAATCGCTCAGCGTGTCGAGGTCAAGCACGGTTTCACTGCGCGGTGTGCGCTGACTGGCCAATGCGGCAACAAGCCTCTATATTGATGGCACATTCAAATGGGTGCGGATGTCAATGGATATTGTATTTATCAGTGATTTGCGGATCGAAACCATCATCGGCATCTACGGCTGGGAACGCAAGGTCAAGCAGACCGTCAGCCTGGACCTGGAAATGGCCGCGGACATCCGCAAGGCGGCGGCCACCGACAGTATCGAGGATACGCTGAATTACAAGGCGGTGGCGAAGCGCTTGATTGCCTTTGTCAGCGAGAGCGAGTTTCAGCTGGTCGAGACGATGGCGGAGCGGATCACGGAGATCATCCTCGATGAATTCGACGTGGCCTGGGTACGCCTGAAACTGCATAAGCCGGGTGCCGTGCGTGGTTCGCGCGATGTCGGTGTCTTGATAGAGCGTGGCACGCGCGGGCCTGACTGAATGGCGCGCGTGTACCTCAGCCTGGGTAGTAATATTGACCGCGAGCAGCATATCGCCTCGGCACTGGCGATGCTGGCCGAGGCATTCGGTCCGCTTGATCGTTCCTCGGTCTACGAAAGTGATTCCGTCGGTTTCGACAGCCCGGCCTTTTACAACCTGGTGGTCGGCTTCGACACCCGGGAGGGGCCGCGCGCCGTGCAGCGGGAATTGCGCCACATCGAGGAACAGAATGCCCGGGTGCGCACCAAACAACTCTCCGCGCGTACCCTGGATCTCGATCTGTTGCTCTACGATGACCTCATCGTGGACGAAGAGGGGCTCAAGCTGCCGCGCAATGACATCACCCGTTACGCCTTTGTGCTGGGTCCACTGGCCGAGATTGCCGGCAATGAACGGCACCCGGTTACGGGCGAGCGTTATGCACGCATGTGGTCCCGGTTTGACGACAGCGACCAGGTGCTGACACGGATCGACTGGCCGCCGGCGGAAAACGCCTATTGAATTCCTGGCCAGCGCTACCGGCCGTTTCCATATAGCTTATATCACTGCTGTCCCACATAATTCCTTCACCCCTTCAAGGGGAGAAGGTTAGGATGAGGGGCAACCCACACCCCCGGTAACTGCTCCAGGCGTCGCCTATAGCGCCTACTGTTGGTACTCTACCTCCTGCATCCAGGCAGTCGTGACACTCTCCCACTCATGGGGGAGGGGATGTTTTTTCTATCGCGGGCAATAGGATTTCATATCACTGAATAACACCAGACAGTATTAAGCAAGGTCTGATTTATATCTCATTGCGAGGAACGAAGTGACGAAGCAATCTGTAACGGGTTGATGGTGCGCCAATGAGATTGCTTCACTGCGTTCGCAATGACGTGATGTAGCAGTTAATCAGAGCTTCCATAAAGCATTGCTATCGGCAATTCTCTGTACATGTAAATAAATTATTGGGACAGCAGTAAGCACACATGAATGACCTGCCCGAACCTTCGGCCGAGGCGCTGACACTAAGCGAGCAACTGGTGGACGTGATCCGTGCCGAGATCGCGGTCGCCGGTGGTTTCATTCCGTTCTCGCGTTACATGGAACTGTGTCTCTATAGCCCCGGCCTGGGTTACTACAGTGCCGGTGCGCAAAAGTTTGGAGCCGCGGGTGATTTCGTCACGGCACCGGAGCTCTCGTCCCTGTTCGGGCGCTGCCTGGCGCAGTCCTGTGCCAGCGTGCTGGCGGAACTGGGTGGTGGCGACATCCTCGAGTTTGGTGCCGGCAGCGGCCGGTTGGCCGCCGATATCCTTGCGGAACTGGAAGCAATTGGCCGCCTGCCCAGGCAATACAGCATCCTCGAACGCAGTGCCGAGTTGCGCGCGCGCCAGCAGGAAACCCTGCGCGTGCAGGTGCCGGACCTGTGCGCGCGTGTCACCTGGCTGGATACCCTGCCGCAGGGCGACTTTCGTGGTGTGTTGCTGGCCAACGAGGTACTCGATGCCATGCCGGTGGAACGCTTTCGCTGGAATGGCACGGCGGTCGAGTTGTTTAATGTACGGAGCAGTGACGATAGCTTTGACTGGCGTCCCGAGGAGGCACCCGCCGGCGCAGCATCTAAAGCGATTCAGCAGCTTGCGGCGGAGGTTGGCCTGGCGGCCGGTTTTATCTCCGAGATCAATATGACACTGGCGCCCTGGCTGGCCAGCATCGCCGCCCTGCTGGATCAGGGAATGGTGCTGATGGCCGACTACGGCTACCCACGTCGCGAGTATTACCATCCGCAACGCAGCACGGGTACCCTGATGTGTCACTACCGGCACCGTGCCCACGACGACCCCTTCCTGTGGCCCGGGTTGCAGGACATCACGGCGCACGTGGATTTCACCGCGGTGGCCGAGGCGGGCAGCGCCGCCGGACTGGAGGTAACCGGTTACACCACCCAGGCGCACTTCCTGCTGGACTGCGGTATCGACCGGTTGTTGAGCACCGCCGGACCGACCGACTCGGTGGATTATCTGAAGCAGGTACAACAGGTAAAACAGCTGATGTTGCCGGGCGAGATGGGCGAGCGTTTCAAGTTTATCGGCCTGGCAAAGGGCATCGATGGACCGGTCCCGGGATTCCGGCTGCAGGATTTCCGCGACCGGCTGTGAAAATGACGCTATGCTTCCGTGCTTCTATTGAATCACTGACTCAAACGACCTGACTGCATGGACAGCCTGCAAGCAATCTTTCTGGCCCTGTTGCAGGGCCTGACCGAGTTCCTGCCGATTTCGAGTTCGGCGCACCTGATCCTGATGCCGACCCTGTTCGGCTGGGAGGACCAGGGACTGGCGTTCGACGTGGCCGTGCACGTGGGCACCCTGCTGGCGGTGGTTACTTATTTCCGTCACGATCTGGTGCGGTTGCTCGGCGCCTGGCTGCAGTCGCTTATTGGGAAGGGGATGACGAGCGAGGCGCGGCTGGCCTGGCTGGTGTTGCTGGGTACCGTTCCGGTGGTACTGGCCGGTCTGCTGTTGCACGACCTGGTTGAATCGTCGCTGCGATCGCCGTTGGTCATTGCGGTGACCACAATCGTGTTCGCGTTGCTGCTCGGCTGGGCCGATCGGTACAGCCACCACCAGCGCGATGAATACACCCTGGGCCTGAAGGATGTGCTGGTTATCGGGCTGGCACAGGCAATCGCGCTGGTCCCCGGCACCTCGCGTTCCGGCATTACCATGACGGCCGGCCTGGCACTGGGCCTGACGCGCTCCGCAGCGGCCCGTTTCTCCTTCCTGCTGTCGATCCCGGTGATCGTCCTGGCCGGCGGCTATGAGACGAAAAAACTGCTGCAGCTCGGCGAACCAGTCGCCTGGGACGTACTGCTGCTGGGGATCACTGTCGCGGGGATCAGCGCGTACCTGTGTATCCACTTCTTCCTGCAACTGATCGAGCGCATCGGCATGCTGCCGTTTGTTGTCTACCGCCTGCTGCTGGGACTCGTGCTGCTCTGGGTGTTCGTCTAGCTCTGCTACTGCACCACCGGTTTCATCAAAAGCACAATGTAATACCGGTATATATAGTCTCTACCTGCACGCTGTAACCTTCTCCCCATGTAGGGGAAAAGGAATAAATGTGGGACAGCAGCGGACGGTGGCTTGCCCCGCAACCGGCTCAATCCAGGCTGTAGCTGGCTTCCGTCAGTTTGGCGTGTGCCGCGGCCAGCCGGGCGACCGGTACCCGTGGCGCCGAGCAGGACACGTAGCTCAGGCCAATGTGATGGCAGAAACGGATGGACTCCGGGTGACCGCCCTGTTCCCCGCAGATACCGACCTTCAGGCCCGGGCGCTGCTTGCGGCCCCACTCCAGGGTGATGCGCATCAGCTCCCCGACACCGTTCACGTCCAGCACCTCGAAGGGATTGTCCTGCAGGATGCCGGTCTCGTTGTAGAACGGCAGGAACTTGTTCTCCGCGTCCTCGCGGGAAAAGGAGAAGCTGGACTGGGTCAGGTCGTTGGTGCCGAAGGAGAAGAACTCGGCCACCTCGGCCAGTCGTTTGGCGCGCATGCAGGCACGCACCACCTCGATCATGGTGCCGAACTTGAACTGTACCTGTGCACCGTACTGCGCCTCGACCTGTTGCCGGACCTCGTCCACGATCTGCTTGACGCGCGACAACTCCTCCGAGGTACATACCTGGGGCACCATGATCTCGGCATCGGCCGCGACGCCTTCCTGGTTGCACTCCGCCACCGCCTCGAGGACGGCACGTATCTGCATGGCATAGATTTCCGGGTAGGTGAGACCCAGGCGTACACCGCGGTGGCCGAGCATGGGATTGATCTCGAACAGCTCGCGCACCTTGTGCAGCATCAGTTTCTTCTTGGCGATGGCGGCATCGACCAGTTCGGCGCCGTTGGGATTGAAGGGTGTGGGCAAGGCCTGCGCATCGGCCTGTTCCGCGTGCAGCAGGCGCATGGCGCCGGCCAGGTCGTTCATGCCCTCGACGGTGCTGCGCAGCTGGTTAAGGTGTGACAGTTCCTGCTCGAGTTGGCGTTCGCTGGGCAGGAATTCGTGGATCGGCGGGTCCAGCAGGCGAATGGTGACCGGGCGCGGTGCCATTGTCTTGAACAGGTCCTTGAAATCCCCGCGCTGGATGGGCAGCAGCTCCTGCAGGACCTTTTCACGCTCCTCCGTGGTGTTGGCGAGGATCATGTCCACCACAATGGGCAGGCGGTCGGTGGCATTGAACATGCGTTCTGTGCGGCACAGGCCGATGCCCATGGCGCCGTATTCGCTGGCCTGGCGGGCCGCATCGACGGTGTCGGCGTTGGCCATGACTTTCAGGACGGCAACGGCGTCGGCCCATTCCAGCAGGGTATGCAGGTCTTCGGAAAACTCGGGTTCTACAGTCGGGATTTCACCCAGGTAGACATTGCCGTTGCCGCCATCGATGGTGATGATGTCACCCTCGCGCAGGGCGGTGTCGCCCACCGTTGCCTGGCGGTTGCGGGTGTCGACGGTGATGCCCTCGGCGCCGGCGACGCAGGGTTTGCCCATGCCGCGCGCGACCACGGCGGCATGCGAGGTCTTGCCGCCGCGGCTGGTGAGTATACCCTGGGCGGCGAAGAAGCCATGGATGTCCTCGGGCTTGGTCTCCTCGCGCACCAGGATGATCTTTTCGCCGGTGCGGCCCAGCAGCTCGGCGCGGTCGGCATCGAACACCACGGCACCGTAGGCGGCACCGGGCGAGGCCGGTAGCCCCTGGGTGACCGCCACACTGGTGTCGTTCGGGTCGAGGCGCGGGTGCAGCAACTGCTCGAGTTCCTCGGGGTCGACCCGCAGCAGGGCCTGGTCCCTGTCGATAAGGCCTTCCTTGACCATTTCCACCGAGGTGCGCACCCGTGCGGCGGCATTCATCTTGCCGTTGCGGGTCTGCAGGCAATAGAGGATGCCGTTCTCGATGGTGTACTCGTAGTCCTGGACCTCGTGGTAGTGCGACTCCAGGCGGTTGCGCAGGTCGACCAGCTGGCTGTACATCTCCGGCATCTCCTGTTCCATTTCCTGTACCGGTTTGGGCGTGCGGATGCCGGCCACCACGTCCTCGCCCTGGGCATTCACCAGGTACTCGCCGAACATGGTGTTCTCGCCGGTGCCCGGGTTACGGGTGAAGCCGACACCGGTGGCGCTGTCGCTGCCCATGTTGCCGAATACCATGGTCACCACGTTGACCGCGGTGCCGTTGGCCATCTCGGGGGTGATATTAAACTCGCGCCGGTAGTCGACCGCGCGCTTGCCCGACCAGGAATCAAACACGGCCTTGATGGCGACCTCCAGCTGCTCATAGACATCGTGGGGGAAGGGTTGACCGGTCTCGACGCGCACGACTTCGAGAAAGGTCTCGCTGATCTCGCGCAGGTGTTCCGCGCTGAGTCCGATATCCGCCTTGATACCCTCGCGCAGCTTGAGGGCATCGAATGGTTCATCGAAGCGTGCGTCGGGGATCCCCAGTGCCACCTTGCCGAACAGCTGGATGAAGCGCCGGTAGGCATCGTAGCCGAAGCGTTCGTTGCCGGTCTGCTGGATCAGGCCGGCGAGGGTTTCCGAATTCAGTCCCAGATTGAGGATGGTATCCATCATGCCCGGCATGGACAGGGCCGAGCCGGAGCGCACCGAGACCAGCAGCGGGTTGTCGGCGTTGCCGAAACCCTTGCCGGTCGCGCGTTCCAGCGCAGCCATTTCCGCACGGGTCTGTGCCAGCAGGCCGTCCGGCAATGCCCGGTTGGCCGAGCCGAGGTAGGACAGGCAGGCCTGCGTGCTGATGACGAAACCCGGCGGGACGTTGAGCCCGATCTGGGTCATCTCGCACAGGTTTGCCCCCTTGCCGCCGAGCAGCTGCTTGTTGTGGCCGTCGCCAGCGTGAAAGGAAAAGACATGTTGCATGGTTTCGGGGTTGGCTGCCATTTCAATCATTCCTCTTGTCAAATTCCCTGGTAGTGTCGGTACGAGGCCGCCGGGTCGCAGGACAGGGCGGCATCACCTTGGGCGTTACAATAGCAGTTCGATAGTTTTAATGCGCTGCTCGCGCAGTGCTTGTCCGATTGCCGGGCCGGACAGGCCCGCGCCGGCGATCGCGCCCGTGTCGACTGCCCGGGCCGCCGCGCAGGCCCGTTGTAACAGCTCCGCCTGCGGATACCGGCCGTCATGCTCATGCGGGTGTGCCCTGGCATCGGCCCGGCAGACCTGCAGAAAATCCTCGAAACGTTGCGGCCGCCGGAAGGCATCCAGTGCAGCCAGCAGGTCGAGCACGTCGCTGGCCGACTGGTCGGCGATGGCATGGACCCGTCCCCGGTAGCTGATTGCATGGCTGGCGAGTTCACGGTAGGCATTGGGCGCGCGCAGGCGGTCGCACAGCGGTTCCAGTGCCGGGATGTCGAGGCCCGTGTCGCAGACCAGGGCGGCGCAGCGGATTGCCGGGTCGTCGCTCAGGTCCACGGCTGCCAGCAGCACGGGAAAGGTGTCGTCCCCGGGGCCGTGTCCCGGGCGGTCGGCCGCAATGTACAGTGGTTCGACCTCGGGGAACAGTTTCGTCAGGGCGCCGCAGCCGTAGAGCACATCGAAGAAGCGCGCCGGTGTCTTTTCCGCCAGCGCCTTGACCAGTTCCGCCCAGACCCGCTCGGGGACCAGGTGGTCCACCTCGCCGGCGCCGACCATGTGCCGCATCAGGGCATTGGTTTCGTGGGCGACATGAAATCCCCAGTGGGCAAAGCGGGCCGCGAAGCGGGCAACGCGCAGGATCCTGACAGGGTCCTCGGAAAAGGCCGGGGACACGTGGCGGAGCACACCGTTTTCCAGGTCATCGAGTCCCCCATAGGGGTCGATCAAATCGCCCTCCGGTGTTTCCGCCATGGCATTGATGGTCAGGTCGCGCCGCAGCAGGTCCTGTTCAAGCGTGATGTCGGTATCGGCGCAGGTATCAAACCCAGTGTAGCCCGGCCCGGTCTTGCGTTCGGTTCGGGCCAGCGCGTATTCATCCCTGGTTTCAGGATGCAGGAACACGGGAAAGTCCTTGCCGACCGGCGTATAGCCCTGTTTGAGCATCTCTTCCGGTGTGGCACCGACGACAACCCAGTCGCGCTCACTGACCGGCTGGCCGAGCCGCTTGTCGCGTACTGCACCACCGACCAGGTAGACATCCATATGATCAGGCGCTGCCGCCGTGGATGCCGGGTTTTGAAAACAGTCCGGGCATCAGCGCCGGGCTGTGCGGCGAAAGCGGTTGTAGTGTCCGCGATTATGCTGGTCGGCAAGATAGCCGGGGACGACCGCGGCAACCGGGGTTGGTGTAATACCGAGGGATGGCAGGGCGTTGTTCTTGCAAAGGCTGTCAGATTGCAATGAATAGTAATTGTCCATGCTGAACGGCTTGCCGGGCATGATTCCCAGCATCCGGGCCTGCAGGCGTGACAGTCCATTGCCCAGGCCGACGATGCGCTGTTTCATGCCGAGCGTGTCGCGGGTGTACTCGACCAGTTCCTGCAGCGTGTAGCTGTCGGGCCCGCACAGTTCGAGGCGCTGACCGCCGGTGTAATCATCTTCCAGCGCCCGGCAGAAGGCCTCGACAACATCACCGATGAATACCGGCGCGAAACGGCTGTTCGGGCAGGCCAGCGGAAACACCAGCGGGGTGAGCCTCAGCAGGGTGGCGAAGCGGTTGAAGAAGCTGTCACCTGGCCCGAAAACCACCGAGGGTCGGAAGCTGGTGACCAGCAGGTCTTCCCGCGCCGCGGCATGCATGCGGTTTTCGCCCTCGCCCTTGGTCCTCAGGTACTGGCTCAGGGTCTCTCCGGCATTGGCGTTCAGCGCGCTCATGTGCAGCAACCGTCCGACGCCGCATTCGACCGCGGCTGTGGCGATCTGTTGCGGCAACTCCACATGCAGCTGTTGAAATCCCGGGTCTTTCTTGCCGCCCTCGTTGAGGATGCCGACCAGGTTGACGACCGTGCCCGCGCCGGCAAGATGTTCGTACAGATCGTGCAGGTTGCCCACATCGGCTTTGACCAGCCGGACGTCCGGGTTGACGATGAGGGACCGGTGACGCTCGGGCCGGCGTGTCAGAACCCGCACGCTGTAGCCCTCTTTGGTCAGGCGGTGTACCAGGTGCTTGCCGACGAAGCCGGTGCCGCCAAGTACGCATACTGTCTTGTTTTTCATGTCTGAATCCTGCTGGTGTGCAATCTCTGGATAGGGGGATCTTATAGTAAACCAGCTAGCCGCTGGTATCCTCGTCGCGTGCGGTGCCCAGTATACCCTGCATGCGTTGTTCCAGACGGGTGACAGGTCGGTCCATGCGCCAGTCATAGATCGCCGCGTAGGTCAGTACCCGCTGCACGTACTTGCGGGTTTCCGAGAACGGGATGTTGGCAATCCAGGACGCCACGGACTCGCCGTCAGCCTCCGGCAGCCAACCCTGCACCCGATGCGGGCCGGCATTATAGGCGGCGGTCGCCAGCACGGTATTGTCGTCAAATCGGTCCATGACCTCGCGCAGGTAGGCGGAGCCGATACGGATGTTCTTTTCCGCCTCGATCAGGTTGCGGGTGCTGGATAGCGGGATCCGGTTCTTGCGTGCCGTTACCCGCCCGGTCTTGGGCATCAGTTGCATCAGGCCCAGTGCGCCGGCGGGTGAACGGGCATCCTTGTTGAATGCACTCTCCTGGCGAATAACGGCAAAGACATGGCTGGGGTCGAGCTTGTAGTGGCGTGCATGGTCACGCACGGCGTCGGCGTGATCCAGAGGGAAGCGCAACTTGAGGTCGGCATAGTCACCGGTGCGGGCCACCGTGAGAATGGCGCGGTCATTCCAGCCCCACTCACGAGCGAGTAGCGCGGCCAGTTTCAGCTCATCGTTGCTCATGTTGCGGGTGACATGGGCCCATTCGCGGCGCGCATCCGTCAGCAGGTCGGCGAGATAGAGCTCGCGCGCGCGTACCATACCGGGTATCCGGCTGAGCTGCTCGAGTGCCGCCGCAGCGTAGGTCAGCGGTTCATCCCCCATTTCATAGGGCCAGTCGAGGTAGTCCGCCGCCAGGAACCCATAGTAACTGCGCTCCTTGGCCAGCCGGGAGTAGTGGTTCATCGCCGCGAGACGCTGGCCCTCCTGTTCCAGGGTGTAGGCCTGCCAGTAGTCCCACTCATCGGTCTGGCGTTCATCGGCTGGCAGGGTGTTTATATGATCGAGTACCGAGTCCCAGTCCCGCGCGGCGATGGCGCGACGGATGCGCCACTCGCGCGTTTTCTTGTCGTGGGCCTGTTCCGGGAGGGCGTCCAGCCAGTCGTGTGCGTCGGGGTGGTGGTCGGTGGCACCGTACAGGGCGATACGGTTTTCCACGGAGTGGCGCTGTGCATCGCTGAATGTATATTTGTGCCCGACGGCCTCCCAGGTCGCGTGGGCCTGTTCAGCATTGAAGCGCGCCAGGCGCCCGAGTGCGTGTACGAGGATCTCACGCACCATGGGTGAGTCACTGTCCAGGCGCTTACCTTTGAGCGTCCTGCTCGGGTTGCTGTGGGCCTTGCGCCAGAGGGTGACCCATTCCTGCTCCTTTTCCGGCAGGCGGCGCGCGAGGTAGCCGGCCAGGCTCGGCCGGTTGTTTTGCATGGCGAGCCGTATGCGTTGCCACAACAGCTCGTTGGTGATGTGTCCCTTGTCGCGGAGGAACTCGAACAGCGGATCGCAGGCCTTGGGTTGTGACTTGCCCACCGTCCACAGCGGCAGGATAGCGTCGGCGATGCCCTGTTTACGGCCGGTCGCCAGGCGCGCCTGTAGGGCATAACACTGCAGGCTGACGGATTCAGACGGCCGGTAATGTTTGAGGAACAGTTTCCAGTGCTGGTTACGGGCCAGCGAGTACAGCCAGGCCTGGCGGAGGCGGTTGTTGAGCGGATGGTCTGGATAGCTGTCGAGGAAATCCGTGATCTCCGCTTCGTCTGCGCGGTTCAGGCGGGTGCGAAGTTCCTGGTATTGCAGATAGGCATAAAGCGGGTAGGCCTGCAGGCGCCCCGCCAGATCCCGGTAGCGCTCCACCTGACTGTTGTTAAGGGACTTGCGTGCCTCGATAAACAGCTGGCGCTGCGCCATCAGGGGGTCGGTTTTCGCCGGTACAGCCGAGACGCCGGCCAGAAGAATGAGTGCTGTCAGGAATCGGGGTATTTGTGGCATTGTCCGCTATAGTTACAGCAAATGTCAGTGGATGGGGGTCGGTACAACCATCATGAACAGGGGACCCGCGTATGTCATTCAAATCCGTTAATCCGGTAGATGGTAATACACACCGGGAGGTTGATGCATTTACTCCTGCCCAATTGGAGGCCGCCTTGCAGGAATCGGCCGCGGCGGCCGGGCCCTGGCGCGACCGGGTAATCGGCGAGCGGGCCGCCCTGCTGCGCAAGGCAGCCGATGTCTTGCGCAAACACCTGGATGAATATGCCGGAATAATCACGCAGGAGATGGGCAAGCCCGTCCGGGAGGCACGCGCGGAGATAGAAAAGTGTGCCTTGGGGTGCGAGTACTACGCGGAAGAAGGTCCGGGATTTGTGGCAGATGAGATCATCGAGTCCGATGCCGGGCGTAGCCTGGTGGCCTGGCAGCCACTGGGTACCGTGCTGGCGGTCATGCCGTGGAACTTCCCCTTCTGGCAAGTGTTTCGCTTCGCGGCGCCAACCCTGGTGGCCGGCAATACCGGCCTGCTGAAGCATGCCTCCAACGTGCCGATGTGCGCCCTGGCCATCGAGTCGGTGTTCCGGGAGGCGGGATTCCCCGAAGGTGTGTTCCGCACCCTGATGATCCCCTCAGGGCAGGTGGCCGGCGTGATCAATGACCCGCGGGTGCATGCCGTGACCCTGACCGGCAGTGAACCGGCCGGCCGCCAGGTCGCGGCCGCGGCCGGATCCAAGCTGAAGAAGTCCCTGCTGGAGCTGGGCGGTTCCGACCCGTTCATTGTGCTGGAGGACGCCGACCTGGACCTGGCGGTGGAGAATGCCGTTGCGTCGCGTTATCTGAACGCGGGGCAGAGCTGTATTGCTGCCAAGCGCCTGATTCTGGTCGAGGCAATTGCCGAGGCGTTTATGCAGCGCTTTCGTCCCGCGGTCGAGGCGCTGGTGATCGGTGACCCTATGGAAGAGGCCACCCAGATCGGGCCGCTGGCGCGTTTTGACCTGCGCGATGACCTGCACCAGCAGGTCATGGACAGCATGTCCGCCGGCGCCGTGGCCGTTACCGGCTGCAGTCCGGAAGGACGCGCGGGTGCCTGGTACCAGGCCTCTATCCTGGACCACGTCAAGCCCGGCATGCGTGCCTACCACGAGGAGTTGTTCGGCCCGGTGGCGATCGTGATACGCGCCCGGGACGAGGCCGATGCGGTGCGCATCGCCAACGACTCCGGCTTCGGCCTGGGTGGGAGCGTCTGGACCATGGACAGCGAGCGTGGCGAGCGGGTGGCACGGCAGCTGGAATGCGGCTGTGCCTTTGTCAACGGCATGGTCAAGAGTGACCCGCGCCTGCCCTTCGGCGGCGTCAAACGTTCCGGATACGGACGTGAGTTATCACTACTGGGTCTCCGCGAGTTCATGAATGCCAAGACCATCTGGATCCGGTAGAACACCCCTGTAGCCCGGATGGAGTGAAACGGAATCCGGGGCAGGCAGTTCCCAGGATTATTCTCCAAATCCACCTTCATCGGATTCACCATCATCCGCCCAGTCCACCGGTAACAATCCCTGTCTCACATAACGGTGGAATGACGAATACGGCCAGTCAGCGACGCTGGAGACATACCCGTGCCTGACAGGGTTGTAATGGATGTAATCCACATGCCTTTCCTTGTCGCGTGCATCCCGCAGGGTGTGCTCCCAGAACCGCCGCTGCCAGAGAGCATATTCCCCGCCGGCATGGCGTGGGATGGTGACGCCGCGTTGACACAATGTTCGGGTGAACCGGCTTTTGATCGAGCGCCAGCGGCCGGAGTAATCGGCATCGCTGTCCGGTAGTGTCCAGATGATGTGCAGATGTCCCGGCAGGATAACGATGCAGTCGATGACAAACGGGCGGCAGCGTTGTGTATCGTGGAAGGCCGTGCGCAACAGGTCAATGTGGTCCGTGAGTGTGCAGCTTTGCCGGTCGTTAAGGGTAACGGTGAAGAAAAAGCTGCCCCCGGCAACGCGATGGCGGCGGTAATGAACCATCCGTGTCTCCGTGTTCGATGACGAGGAGGGAAAATTTCTTCCCGGATTGCGCTGCGCTCCATCCGGGCTACGCGGAAAGTTACGTCGGATGATGCCCATCTGGTTTGGATCAAGGCGTATATGTCAATAATCTGCGGACCGTCGGTCAGGTGTAGCCCGGATAGAGTGAAACGGAATCCGGGACAGTGTTACCGCCGCTAATCCCGGATTGCGGGCCTTTGGGCCTGCATCCGGGCTACAGAAATGCTGGGATTATTATTCTTTGCGTCCCTTGCGTCTTTGCGGTGAGAATCGGTGTTTCATGATGTCTCTCCACCCTCTCAGCTGACCCGACATGGACCCGATCGCTGTCTCCCTGCTGGCCTATCTGTCGACGGGCGCCGTGGCCGGGCTGCTGGCGGGCCTGCTGGGTATTGGCGGCGGCCTGGTGATCGTGCCTGCGCTGGCTGCGATCTTCGCCCTGGAGGGTTTTCCGAAAACCCTGCTGATGCACTTCGCGCTGGGTACCTCGCTGGCGACCATTGTCCCGACCTCGATCGCCTCGTTGCTGGCGCATCATCGACGCGGTTGTGTGCACTGGGGCGCCGTGCGTGCGCTGTCGCCCGGCATTGTGCTCGGTGCCCTCGTCGGGGCGTGGCTGGCCGGGCAGAGCAGCAGTAATGGCCTGCGTGTGGTCTTCGGTGTCTTCGAGGTGTTGGTGGCGTTGCAGCTGGCATTTGGCAGGCAGCCGGGCGCACACCGGGGCCTGCCTGGGGTGTTCGGGCAGGGGCTTGCCGGGACGCTGATTGGCGCCGTTTCATCCCTGCTGGGTATCGGTGGCGGTACGCTGACGGTACCCTACCTGCGCTGGAACGGGATCGATATACGCGTCGCCGTCGGTACGGCCGCCACCTGTGGTCTGCCGATCGCCATTGCCGGGTCGGCCGGTTATGTGGTCGCCGGCCTGGGCCTCGAGGAGCCCCCCGGCCTGAACAGTGGTTTCATTTACTGGCCGGCCCTGGCGGGGATCACGCTGGCCAGCGTACCCATGGCGCCACTGGGTGCCCGGTTGGCGCACCGTCTGCCGCGCAACGTGCTGGTAAGGGTCTTCGCCCTGGTGCTGGCTGTGATCGGGGTCAGGATGATCATGATCTAGGCGCCCGTAACGGGACCCGGAAAACGCCCTAAGGGAGTACTTGAGTGCGCTTGTCGGGTATTAACTGAATTAGCAATTTCTAATGATAAGAATCATAAATAACCATTAATAAACAGTAAGATAAACTAATAAAGTGGCTTTATGCTTGGCTAGAATATTACTGGTTGGCTTTTTAGGGGCAAGTCTATATCGTATTCTTCCCCCGCTGCTCTGGCGGGGCCACTCCGGCGCCTGTTTTTCCGCGGGTAATGGCAGATAAGAATTCAGACTGAATATTGCGGTGTTGAAAGGAGTCCCATGTCCACACTAGTTAAGCCCCACGGCAGCGATACACTGAGACCGCTGCTGCTAAAAGGCGACGCACTGGCTGCCGAGAAGGCGCGTGCGGCAGGCCTGCCGAAGATCAATGTGTCCTCTCGTGAAGCCGGCGACATCATCATGCTGGGCATCGGTGGGTTCACCCCCCTGGACGGGTTCATGACTCATGCCGACTGGGAAGGCGTCTGTGACGGCATGAGTATGGCCAGCGGCCTGTTCTGGCCCATCCCAATCACTCTGTCCACCGACGAGGCGACGGCCAATGGCCTCAGCGAGGGTGATGACATCGCGCTGGCGGATTCCGAGTCCGGTGAGATCCTCGCCACCATGCAGCTTACCGAGAAGTACAGTATCGACAAGAAGCATGAGTGCATGATGGTTTACAAGACCATCGACGAGGAACACCCCGGCGTCAAGATGGTGATGGACCAGGGCGACGTGAACCTCGCAGGTCCCGTGAAGGTCCTTTCGCAGGGCGGCTTCCCGGAGAAATACGGCGAACAGTTCATGACCCCGGCTCAGACCCGCGCCGACTTCGAGGCCCGTGGCTGGAGTACGGTGGCGGCATTCCAGACCCGTAATCCCATGCACCGTTCGCACGAGTACCTCGCCAAGATCGCGGTCGAGATCTGCGACGGTATCCTGATTCATTCACTGCTGGGCAAGCTCAAGCCCGGCGATATCCCGGCCGACGTGCGCAGCAATGCCATCGGCACACTGATCGACAAATACTTTGTCGACAACACCGTCATCCAGGCCGGCTACCCGCTGGACATGCGTTACGCCGGCCCGCGCGAGGCACTTCTTCACGCACTGTTCCGCCAGAACTATGGCTGTTCGCACCTGATCGTTGGCCGTGACCACGCCGGTG
This sequence comes from uncultured Ectothiorhodospiraceae bacterium, assembly GCA_947258545.1. GTDB lineage: Bacteria > Pseudomonadota > Gammaproteobacteria > UBA9214 > UBA9214 > CAMYJZ01. The sequence continues at coordinate 11,813 of CAMYJI010000035.1, read as the reverse complement.
TCGGCGACTACTACGGTCCGTTCGATGCGCACCATATCTTCGACGAGATCCCGAAGGACGCGCTGGAAACCAAGCCGTTGAAGATCGACTGGACCTTCTGGTGCCATAAGTGCGGTGGTATGGCCTCCATGAAGACCTGCCCGCATGAGGCCGGGGACCGTCTCCTGCTGTCCGGCACCAAGCTGCGCAAGTCGCTGTCCGAGGGTTCGGAAGTACCGGACAACTTCAGCCGTCCCGAGGTGCTCGCCATCCTGCGCGATTACTACGCCAGCCTGAAGGATGACGAAAAGGTCGAGATCAAGATGAGCGGGCATTCCGCCCGGTAACGACTCTAGAGACCGTTGCTTCCATCAGGGGGTGGCGGAGGTTAACTGCAGTAATCATTAAAAAGATGGAGAAATAACATGCCAACATTTGTACGTACAGATAAGTGCGACGGCTGTAAGGGTCAGGACAAGACTGCTTGCATGTATATTTGCCCGCACGACCTTATGATGCTCGACAAGGACGGTTCTGCAACCGGCCATGCCATGAAGGCCTATAACCAAGAGCCCGAGCAGTGCTGGGAGTGCTATTCCTGCGTGAAGATCTGCCCGCAACAGGCGATCGAATGCCGTCACTACGCTGATATCGTGCCGATGGGCGCTTCCGTGCAGCCGCTGCGTGGATCCGATTCCATTATGTGGACCATCAAGTTCCGCAACGGCAACATGAAGCGCTTCAAGTTCCCGATTCGCACCACCCCGGAAGGTTCTGTGCAGCCGTACAGCAACAAGCCGGAAGCCGTGATGGACGAGATCACCGATCACTCGACCCTGTTCACCAAGGGTACGCATTCCTGCGACACGACCCAGTTCTCTGCCGGCTAGGGCGGGTACGCGGTTTTTATTATGAATGCCAGCTGATTCCTGGAATTGAAAGATACAAGAGGTAAAAATTATGTCTGAATATGTTTTTGGTAACCCCGAGGTGGTCGAGGAGGAAGTTGATATCCTCATCATCGGCGGCGGTATGGCCGCATGCGGCTGCGCATTCGAAATCATGCGCTGGTCCGATGTCGCCAAGGCACAGGGTGTCGACCTGAACATCAAGCTGGTCGACAAGGCTGCGCTCGATCGATCCGGCGCCGTTGCCCAGGGTCTGTCCGCTATTAATACCTACATGGGCGAGAATGATCCGGCCGACTACGTGCGTTACGTGCGTGGCGACCTGATGGGCATCACCCGCGAGGATCTGGTCTATGACACCGGTCGTCACGTTGACGATTCCGTGCACCACTTCGAAGAGTGGGGCCTGCCGGTCTGGAAGCAGCCGGGTGATGAAGGCAAGGCGCTGACAGAAGGCGGCAAGCCGGTCCGCTCCGGTAAGTGGCAGATCATGATCAACGGTGAGTCCTACAAGTGGATCGTCGCCGAGGCCGCCAAGAAGGCACTGGGTACCGAGCGTATCCAGGAGCGTGTCTTCATCGTGCGCCTGCTCAACGACAAGAATGACCCCACCCGGGTTGCCGGCGCCGCCGGTTTCAGTGTTCGGGAGGACAAGGTCTATGTCTACAAGTTCAAGGCCTGCCTGCTGGTTTGCGGCGGTGCCGTGAACGTGTTCCGTCCCCGCTCCGTTGGTGAAGGCCAGGGCCGTGCCTGGTACCCGGTCTGGAATGCCGGTTCCACCTACTCCATGGCCGCCGAGGCCGGTGCCGAGCTGACCCTGATGGAAAACCGCTTCGTGCCCGCCCGTTTCAAGGACGGCTACGGTCCGGTGGGTGCCTGGTTCCTGCTGTTCAAGGCCAAGGCCATGAATGCCATGGGCGAAGACTACCAAGTCAAGAATGCCCATCTGCTGACCGAGGCCGGCTACGACCGGTATGCCGAAGGTCACAAGATGGGTACCTGCCTGCGTAACCACCTCATGATGCACGAGATGAAGGAAGGCCGCGGCCCGATCTTCATGGATACGCCGACAGCACTGGCCAAGCTGGCCGAGACCATGACCCCGAAGGAGATCAAGCATCTCGAGGCCGAGGCCTGGGAAGACTTCCTGGACATGACCATCGGTCAGTGCGGTGTCTGGGCCGGTGAGAACATCGAGCCTGACAAGGAGATGTCCGAACTGATGCCGACCGAGCCCTACCTGCTGGGTTCGCATGCCGGTTGTGCCGGTATCTGGTGTTCCGGTCCCGACGACATCCCTGGAACCCCGGATCACTATCACTGGGGCTACAATCGCATGACCACCGTCAAGGGCCTGTTCACCGGCGGTGACGGCGTGGGCGCCTCCGGGCACAAGTTCTCCTCCGGTTCGCACTCCGAGGGCCGTATCGCTGCCAAGTCCATGGTCAAGTACGTCATGGACAACAAGGATTTCAAGCCGGAGCTGGATCGCAGTATCGACGACATCGTCGCCGAGATCTACAAGCCGGTGAAGAATTTCTTTGATCACAAGGACTACACCACGGCGATCGATATCAACCCGCGGACTACACCACGGCGATCGATATCAACCCGCACTACATCACGCCGAAGATGTTCCAGTTCCGCCTGCAGAAGGTGATGGACGAGTACGTGGCCGGTGTGTCGACCATGTACCAGACCAACAAGGCAATGCTGGAAGTGGCCGAGCGCAAGCTGAACATGCTGCGGGAAGACTCCGAGCATCTGCGCGCCAAGGATCTCCACGAGCTCCTGCGTGCCTGGGAGAACTATCACCGCCTGCTGGCAGCCTTCGCGCACATGAAGCACATTCAGTTCCGCGAGGAGTCCCGTTACCCGGGTTACTACTATCGCGCGGATCATCTGGCCATCGATGATGACAACTGGAAATGCTTCGTCAACTCAACCTATGACCGTCATACGGGTGAGTGGAGCATGAAGAAGGTCAAGTACGTCCAGTTGATCAAGCCGGCTGATGACGAGCCGAAGGCGATGCAGCACCCTGGTGCCAACATCTAAGCTGAAGCGTACGGAGTAGTACCAAAGGCCGGATGCCGCAAGGTGTCCGGCCTTTTTTCCTTTTGAGGTATTTGTGGGTCGAGTCAGGCCCGGGCCGTAACTCGACAAACCATCATTATCAATGCCGGATTGTGCTGCGCAAACCCGGCCTACGCGGGCTATAGTAGAATCATGAGTGACAAAAAACCTGTCAATAAACCGCGCGAGTACGAAGGCGCGGAAGAGATATTCGAGGGCAAGTTCAGCGATATCCCCTTCGAGAGTCCGATCAAGCCGACCCAGCTGGGGCTGGATGACGAATTCCAGTTTAACTGCCACCCGGGCATTTCCTGCTTCAACGAGTGCTGCCGCAACATCGATATCCAGCTGCTGCCCTATGACATCATTCGCCTGAAGCAGCGGCTTGAAATGACATCGCACGAGTTTGTTGCACGTCACACCCTGCCATTCCAGATGGACGCCCACGGCATGCCCGGTCTGAAACTGATGACCAAGCCCGGTACAAAGGAATGCGTATTTCTCGGCGAGGAGGGTTGCACGGTATACGAGGACCGACCAACCGCCTGCCGTTACTATGCACTCGGCTGCATGGGTGTGCGTGCCAAGGACAGTGCAAGTGTCGAGGACATGTACTTCGTGGTCAAGGAGCCGCACTGCAAGGGGCACGAGGAACCACGCACGTTGACGGTGCGCGAGTACCGCACGGAGCAGGGTGTCGAGAAGTACGATGAGATGAACCGCGAGTGGCGTGACATTATTCTCAAGAAGCGCTCCAGTGGTCCTACCGTCGGTGCGCCTTCGGGACGCAGCATCCAGCTCTATGACATGTGCAGCTATGACATGGACAAGTTCCGCGAATTCATCCAGACCGAGGGTTTCACCGAGATCTTCGACACCGGCCAGCTCGAAATGGATAAACTGCTGTCCGATGATGAGGCCTTGCTGCCATTCGCCATGCGCTTTCTGAAACAGGTGCTGTTCGGTGAAATGACCATCCCGATAAGGGAGGGTGCCCGGGAGAAGCGGCTGGAGAAACGCAAGGAACGGATCCATGAACGTCGCCAGGAAGAGGCGGACGCCGAGAAGGTCAGTTCTTCCGCCTATGACATGCCCGACGAGGGCGATGACATCAAAGACAAGTGAGCCTGTCTTGCTATCTAATCAAACACCTATTCACCGCAAAGATTCAAAGGACGAAAAAACTAAAATTAGTTCAAAAACAATATCACCGCGGAGACGCGGAGCACGCAGAGAAAAACTTCAAAAAATATCTATAAAACAATTAGTTAACACTTTATGAGTAGCCGAGAGGCGTGGGGTTTTTGAAATAATTATTTTTATAATTTTTGTTTTGATTTCTCTGCGTGCTCCGCGTCTCTGCGGTTAATAATTGTTTTTCTTTGCGTCCTTTGCGGTGAGTGATTTTATTCCAATGACCCACCGCCCTCCTGTCAGTTCGCCTGTGTGCGGGGGCCCGGTGACACTTCACCGGCCAGGACGGCCGTGATCGCCTGCCGGATACCGTCCGCATCCAGGCCGCATTCCGCCAGTTGTCCGGCGTGGCTGCCATGCCCGATAAAGCGATCGGGGATGCCGAGGTTGAGTACCCGGCAGCGGTAACCGTGGGCAGCTAGCACCTCGTTGACGGCCGAGCCGGCACCGCCGGCAATGACGTGTTCCTCGACAGTGACAATCTGGTCGTGGCTGCTGACCGCGGCGAGGATCGCCTCTTCATCCAGCGGCTTGATAAAACGCATATTGATCATGGTTGCATCAAGTGCTTCGGCGGCCTCGAGTGCGGCGCTGACGCGGCTGCCGAAGGCGAGAATGGCCACTCCAGAGCCTTGGCGGCGGACCTCGGCCTTGCCTAGGGGGAGTGCTTCAAGGTCATCACCCGGCTGCACGCCAGGCCCGGTGCCGCGCGGGTAGCGTACCGCGGCCGGGCCCGTGTGCCGGTAGGCCGTGGTGAGCATCCGGCGGCATTCGTTCTCATCCGCCGGCGCCAGGATCACCATGTTGGGTACACAGCGCAGAAACGCCAGGTCGAAAACACCGGCATGGGTGGCGCCGTCGGCACCGACCAGGCCGGCACGGTCGATGGCCAGTGTCACGTCGAGGTCCTGCAGGGCGATGTCGTGAATCAGCTGGTCATAGGCGCGTTGCAGGAAGGTGGAATAGATCGCGACGACCGGTTTATAACCCTCGCAGGCCAGACCGCCAGCAAATGTCAGCGCATGTTGCTCGGCGATGCCGACATCGTAATAGCGCTGCGGGTATTTTTCTGCAAAGGCCGAGAGCCCGGAACCCTCGCACATGGCGGGCGTGATGCCGGTCAGGTGTTCATCGGCTGCCGCCATGTCGCATATCCAGTCACCGAATACCTGCGTGTAGGTTTTGCTCGAGGCGACTGACTGCTGCTGGCCGGTTTCCCGGTCAAATGGCGATACACCATGGTAGTTGCAGGGGTCCTTCTCGGCAGGGTGGTAGCCCTTGCCCTTCTGGGTGACCACGTGCAGGAACTGGGGGCCCTTGATGCCACGCAGGTTGCTCAGCGTGGTCAACAGGGTGGGCAGGTCATGGCCGTCAATCGGGCCGATGTAGTTGAAGCCCAGTTCCTCGAACAGGGTGCCGGGCATTACCATGCCCTTCATGTGTTCCTCCCAACGTCCCAGGAAATCCCGGGCACCGGGCAGCCTGTTCAGGATGCTCTTGCTGCCCTCGCGCATGCCGGTATAGAAGCGGCTCGACAGGATGCGGGCCAGGTAGTTGTGCATCGCACCCTGGTTGGGCGAGATCGACATCTCGTTGTCGTTGAGGACGACCAGCAGATCGCAGTCCTGGGCTCCGGCGTTGTTGAGTGCTTCGTAGGCCATCCCGGCGGTCATGGCGCCATCGCCGATAATCGCGACGGTCCTGCGTTCGGACCCGCTGGCTGCGGAGGCCATTGCCATGCCCAGCGCCGCGCTGATCGAGGTGCTGGAATGGCCGGCGCCGAAGGCATCGTATTCACTCTCTGCGCGGCTCAGGAATCCGCTCAGGCCGTTCTGCCGACGCAGGCTATTCATCTGGTCGCGCCGCCCGGTCAGGATCTTGTGCGGATAGGCCTGGTGACCGATGTCCCACACCAGGCGGTCATCCGGGGTGTTATAGATGTGGTGCAGGGCGATGGTCAGCTCCACCGTGCCCAGACCGGCCGACAGGTGGCCGCCCGTGGTGGAAACCGTCTCGATCAGGAATTCACGCAGCTCATGGGCCAGTTGCACCAGGTCGCTAGTCCCCAGGCGGCGCAGGTCGGCCGGCGAGTCGATGCTATTGAGCAGGGGGTAGGTCATCAGGGGGATCTGGGGTCAATCTCAAGCCTGAATACTACCAGACTCCAGGCGAGTGTGTGGCTGGAAAGGCCTTCTATCAGAGCCGGACAGTTAATTATCAGGGGCTTGGACAGCATCGGGCGAGGGCCATCTACAGCGATTACTCATGCAGATCGGGTTGGGCGCCCGTCGCTGTACCCCGACAATTCCTGGATAACAAGCTGGCAGCCAGATATGGCCGAACACAGTGCACGCTTTCAGGATGGCAGACCGGCCTTGCGAAGGCCATCAAGGACATGTTCCCGATCTGCCTCGTATTTGTATGGAAATGAGTCCTGCACACGCTTTATCGAAAAGTCAGGGTTCATGGTAAGGATCTGGTCGACTTCCCATTCCGCCTCGTCCATTTCGCCTGCCTGTGCATAGGCTGCGGCCAGCCAGACATGCAGGCGTTCGGATGCAGGATTGGAGGATATCCCCTTCCTGAAGGTACTGATGGCATCTTCGTAATGGCCGAGGATGTAATAGGCCAATTATGAGCGTATGAATATGACGAATTATATTTTTCATATATGAGGGGGCATGAGTAATCTCTGGATTATCTAAGGAGGGCACACGCAATCTCACCCAAAGCATCGAACTGTGCTTTGTATAAGGAGAGCTTTGTTATAAGGAAGTTTTCCCTGAATTTCCCGGTTTTTCAATAGAATAGGCTGGATCAAAACATCCGTGTAATGCCGATTCAGGAATCTGACTGACTATATTAAGTCGTGTCGACCCTATCGATCATGCCCTACTAATTCCTCAAGACCCGTCCATTGCTGCCGAAGAAAATGGTAATCAGAGGTAGATGTACATGGATAGTCTGGCGTTAGATCACGGCGGACATATGGCGTTACGGTCGAATGGGCTCGGTCTGGGAAAAGAATGAAATCGCATGACGTTCTAATCATTGAAGCCACAAAGGACAAGCACAAGGCACAAGCCGCTGTCCTTATACAGGCAGGATACTCGGTGCAGTCGATCCAGCCGGATACCATCGAGCAACTGGAAGAGCACCTGGCCACCTCAAGACCGGATATCGTGGTGTACGGCAAGAGCGAAAATATGCCTGATCTGCAGTCCGTGATCAGCCTCCTTGTGCAGGATAGCGATGAAATCCCACTGATTGTGATTGCCAGCAAGCTGACGAAGCGCAGCGTCACTGCCGCTGAAAATTGCGGCGCGGCTGCCGTTGTCCAGAACGGACAATCAGATAACCTGCTGCGGACGGTCAAAAAGGAACTCAGGTCTGCCATGCTGTATCGCAGGATCGGACGCTTGGAGAATGAGTTCGAGTTAATCCAGCTGCAGCACAGAATCAGCGAACTTGAGAACACCCTGAGAGAAAATGAAGCCCGCTGCATAGACCTGACTGAAGACAGCCGCAAAGCAATTGCATATATCCACGAGGGCATTCATATCTATGCCAACCGCTCGTACAGTAACCTGCTTGGCTTTGATGACGATGACGAGATTATTGGCACCCCGCTGCTGAACTGGGTTGATCTACACCATAATGTAAATCTCACGAAGTTATTGCATAACCCGTTTGCAAGCGATGATATTACAAAGCTTAAGGTACAGCTGAACCTGGATGACGCAGGACCAATTGAAGCAGACATGGAATTTTCCGCAGTCAGTTTTGATAACAAGTTCTGCACGCAAATCATGGTTCACACCAGCGGCGAGCGGGAAATACCCAAGTCATTGCCGGACACGTTCAAGCACCATGACATGATTACCGGGCTTTTTAATCGCCAGTATTTCATGCAAGTGCTGGAGGAGGACATTAGCACCAGCGTCAAATCAGGAATGTTCCAGGCGGTTACGTTTGTCCTGCTTGACAACTTCAAGGCGATTCGCGAGAAAATCGGTGTCTCAGACAGTGACGCCCTAATCAGTGAGATTGCCGGTCTGATAAGGGAAATCTACGGACAAGAAAATACAATTGCCAGGTTTGGGGACTATACATTTACGATCCTGAACAATTACAACTACAAGGAAGGCGCATATCAGCTCGCCGAGACACTGCGCACCAAGATAGAAAAACACATCATGAACTTTAATGAACACACCACCAGCACAACCTGCAGTATCGGTATATGCGTCATCAACGAGCATGTAAATGATGCGCAGAATGCGCATTCGCGTGCCGATCTTGCCTGCGAACTCGCACGCACATCCGGCGGCAACCAGATTCATGTTCACAGCACAACCATAGACGCGCAAATCGACCGTGAAGTCGAGGAAAAAATGGACGACATGGTCAGAAAAACGATTGACGAGGACCGGTTTTACCTGGTCTACCAGCCCGTCATTAGCCTGAACGGCAAATCAGGAGGACACTACGAGGTTCTGCTTCGCGTCCTCGATGAAAAAGGGCATGTCATTTTGCCCGGTCAATTCCTGTCGCTGGCGGAAAAATCGCCCCTGATCATGGAAATTGACCGTCGGGTGATCCAGATGGCATTCAAGGCGCTGTCTGACATGCACAAGAAAGAGGAAAATACATCCTTCTTCATCAAATTGTCTGGCGAAACACTCGCTGACCCACAACTTCCCGAGTGGATCACCCAGCAGCTGAAAGAAAACAACTTGAGGGGAGACCCCGTTATTTTCGAAATACCGGAATCGGTTGCGGCAAACAGGCCGCACGAGACACAGGCATTTGTAAAAGCCATGCAGGCCCTTGACTGCAAGGTGGCCATCGAGCATTTCGGATATGCCAATAAGCCTGAAATTATCAAGTACCTGTCCGTGAATTTTCTGAAGATTGATGGTTCGCTGATCAATAATCTTGCGACCAGTAAGGACAACCAGAAGAAAGTAAAGTCTATCGTAGATCTCGCGCGGAGCACCGACACATTGTGTATAGCCGAACATGTCGATGATGCCCATTGTCTCGTTATGCTCTGGCAATACAGCATCGATTACATACAGGGTAATCTTGTACAGGAACCAAGCAAGGACCTTACGCACGACTTCGAGGATGAAGCCGCACTTGCCGGTATAATTGAGACCGACGAAAGATAATCACCGGTCAGATACAAATCAACAGACGAACAGGTTGATCCCGCCTTGTCTGCTACTCCCCGGTAATCTGACGTGACAATGTCACAGTAGAAAAAAATCCAGGTAAGCCTTACTGCCTCATTAGTTTGTCGGTTGGCAGAATCATGTCGAAGCCTTGCATATTGGCAGGTACCACGATGGTATTGGCGCCCGTCTCGGCAAATTTCTGCAGGGTAAGGTTGAGTTCATGTTGCAGGTATTCATTGGTCAGGGTTTTGTTAATGATGTCGTTGGCATTCGCGATCCCCTGCGCACGAATCGCCTCGATCTCGGCATTCTTGCGCTCGATCTCGACCATGACCTGCTTGGCCTCCAGCCGCTTCTGGTTGGCAACCGCCTCACGGATCGATTCCTCGATAGAGGGATCCGTCAACACCGAGCGGATGACCACGCGGGTTACCTCGAAAACGCCGGGGTCGTTGCTATCCAGGGTTTCCAGCAGACGGCTCTTGATGGAATCTGCGATCTGTTCGCGTTTCTTGTGCATGGTAAGCGAGTCAATCTGGGCAACCGTCTCGTAGGCGGCCCGGCGCGCCTCCCGGAAGACCAGGCGATAGGCCGGGAAATAGCTGTCGGACTCCCGGTCGTACTGGTGAGCGTTGGCATACTTGACATACAGATCGGAAATCTGATCGCTGGCCGCCTTGTAGAAGATCGTGACATCCATATCACGCAACGAGAGATTATCGGCCGCCTTGGGTGTCAGGTCGGTGAGGTCGATGGCGATCTCCTTGCCGACAAACTCGGTGATCCGGGTGGCCAGGGGCACCTTGAGATTGAGGCCGGGGGAGTCCTCTTCCGAATTGACCTTGCCGAGGGTCTTCCTGACACCTACATTGCCTGACTCGATCAGAACAACCGAGAAATAGAGAAATGTAATGACCAGGACACTGAAAAATATCGTTGCAGCAGAACGCATGACCTTAATCTCCTTTAACAACGCCAGAGCTCTCATAAGCGACTCCGAAACTTGCTGAATTGCTTCAGGTACCAAAATATAAATGTCTATCAGGAACTACTGGTCGGCCTGTCGCGGTATTTCAATAATGCCGGTCTGCACCACAGCGTTAGCTGCTTGCGCGATCCGAGCCTGGTTATTAGTACAGACAAGCGAGAACGGTAGAATGAGTCATTTATGACTGTCAAGTTTGGCCGGTGAGTTCAACTGAAAATCTAGTCAGTTTACCCAGGAATGTCCTATTCCAGCCGATAAACTGCCGTTCGACGTATTCTTGAACCCGGCAGCCAACGAGGTTGGCAACGGGGACAACCGGCCAGTTTCGGACCTTTAGCATCAGACGTAAAATGGCTATTTGAAGGCCATCACAGAATCACTATTAGAAATTGATTCGTCCCTTAACAAGAACCTACATAGCCTGATGCGGTAGGATAGAGAACTCCATTATCGCCTCGTACATGACAGGAGCGCCTGAAAAAACGAAGTGACATACTCTAACTGCTTAGTGGTTCCTGCGATAGGAAACTGCTATTTTCGACGCATTACAAGCAGTAGTAATCCCCCCCCAAGCATGACCAGTATCCCCGGCTCGGGGACTTCAAATCGCAGGTTCTCGAGGTCAAATCGCTCATCGGGACGTTGACGGATCACCCACCTATCAAAATCGGTATCACTCTCGAGCCCGTAGAAGAAAAAGTCATCCTGACCCCGGATTGGTATCGTGAGGTCCGAGATTAAGATGTCTCGCAGGTAAAGTTCGAACGTCAGATCGTCAACCTCATTGAGGGTCTGCCCGCTGCGAATCTCAGCCGAGACACGCCGCACCTGTTCCCCAAAATCAATCTGAAGATCGGTTTCGAGGGCATTAACGTTGATTGTGTTAAGGAAGATAGGGCCATCCCGTGGAGGGAACTCTCGAGCGTATGTGGTGTTGGGAGCTCTGGCTGCGGTCGGGGCGAAGCCAGTGTCAATGAGTGTATTCTGCTCAAGCAGGGAGAACGTTACACCCTTACCCGATTCAATTGGCCTTGACGGGGGGACCCCAAGTTCGTCGAACTCGACCAGCGTCTCGTTTCCCGTAAAAGCGTCTGGGGAGTTGAACAGCATCACAGTCGCCTCCGCTCCTCTCACCCCGACCAGAGCCAATCCTAGAGCCGCTGCAAAAGTACAGTATTTCCTACGCATCTCTTTTCTCCTTGTTCATGGGGAGCACAAACTCCATATGCAGAAACGGAGTGCAATCATCGTTTAGCAACCGTAGTCGCCATCGTCTACCGATCCATGAACAGGACCAAGCTTCAGGTGTTCATATTACCTGGCGATCGGTGAGTGGAAGCAGATCTTTGCGAACACGGTAATCTATGTAGCTTAACTTTTCATAATTATGGAAGCTCTGATTAATTGGTCAATTCGTTCATAATACGGCTTATTGACTCAAACGTCCTGGAGAACGACAGAATGCGCCAGCAAACCCTCGCAGATGAA
>CAMYJI010000034.1 GCA_947258545.1 uncultured Ectothiorhodospiraceae bacterium | reverse complement strand
GCGGATTCAGCCCGTAGACCTGCCCCATCTGGCCAGCCACCTGGCTGGCGAGGTAGAACCCGAAACCGGCCAGGGTTCCTATGAAGATGCGCTGCCCGCTGCCGACCGAACGCAACGAGCCGAACACAAAGGGCACGGATATAAACAGCATTACCAATGCCGAGAGCGGCGCGATAAAGCGCCCCCAGAAGGCATAACGGTACCGATTCGAATCGAGTCCGTTGTCCTCCAGGTAGGCCACGAACTGGCGGATGTCACTGACCGCCATTTGCTCCGGCTTCAGCACCACGATATCGATCAACTCCGGCGTCAACAGCGAAGGCCAGGTCATCTTGGCCTGCCGGCGGGTCTCCACGCGGTCAGCTTCAAACAGGGTCTGGTGTACATTGTGCAGCGTCCATTCACCGGACTGGTAGCCGGCATTGCCAGCATGCGTGGCAGCGGTCAGCTCCCGCCGGTCGTCAAATTCAAAGACGGACAGGTTTGCCAGCTGGTTGTCATCGATAATCCTGTTGACGTAGATATAGCGTGATGCGTCGCGCACCCAGAGACCATGCCCGCCGATGAAACTGATGCGCTCCTCCAGGGCGGTGGCACGTAATCGCTGACCAAGCTGGTCGGTCACGGGTGCAACCCCTTCTCCCAGGGCTACGATGAACGCGATCATAACCAGGCCAACCTGCAGCAGTGAACGCACGATACGCCAGATTGACATCCCGCCCGCCCGCATCGCGATCAGTTCGCTATTGGCCGCCAGCATGCCCATGCCGGTCAGGCTGCCAAGCAGGGCGGCGGTTGGGAAAAATTCATATACCGTGCGCGGCAGACTGAGCGCAACATACTGCAGCATCTTGCTGACGCCGTAGTTGCCCTTGCCGACCTCATCGATCTGGTTGATGATTGAGAAAAACAGGTCGAGACCGACTATGACCAGCAATGCCAGGCCTGTTGCAGTGGCCACCATGCCGGCAATGTAGCGGTCAAGGATCTTCATGCCCGGCGCCGCACCCGGCAGGCGAGCTTGTTGGTGTTCGACAACAGGACAAATGCCAGCAATACCGGCAGCAGGTGCACCCACCAGAGCCCTATCGAGGTGGGGATGACACCCTGCTCGACCCACACCTTGGCCGTTCCCAGCAGGTTGTAGTAAATGATAAACACCAAAAATGCCATGGCCAGTCCGCCGAACCGCCCCTTGCGCGGTGATATCCGGCTCAATGGCACGGACAACAGCACCAGCACCAGCACCGATACCGGTACTGACAGTCGCCACTGCAATTCGACAATATCCCTGCGGTCATTTGAGTGCAGCAGTTGAGCCGTAGGCACCGCGTCCAGGTTTGGCACCGGTTCCGTCTTGCCGGGCAGCTCGATTCGCACACCCTGCCGATCGAATTGCATAATCCGGTACTCGGCTTCCCCCGGCCGGCCCTCGTAGCGGTGTCCGTCGACGAATACAATGTATTCGTCTCCGGTTTCATTCATCATCCGGTAGGCACTTTCGGCCACCATGACCTGTGGCGGCGTGCCTTTCTTGCTATCCTCCCGGACATAGACAAACAGGTTTTGCATGTTTTTCTTGTCATCAGACAGGTGCTCGGCATAGAAGGTCAGTTCGCCGCCACGTATCTCGTTGAAACGCCCGGCTCCCAGCACGGACACATCCGCCTCCTCCAGTGCCAGTTTCTCGAGCTGGGCACCGTAGGCCGCGATAGCGGGGCTGATATACAGCGCCACCCATACCAGCAGCAGGGCGATGACTACACCCATACTCAGCAGGGGTTTATAGATACGCCATGGCCCGACGGCACAGGCGGATAACACGGTCATTTCATTGTCCCGGTACATCCTGCCCAGTGCCATCACTACGCCCAGCGCAAGGGAAAACGGCATGACATAGACCAGGAACCAAGCCGTTTTGACACCGAGCAGGACAAAAACCACATCACCTGGCAGCTCCCCGGCTGCGGCCTGTGCCAGGTATCGCACCAAGCGGTTACTGGCCAGGATCAACCACAGGATCAGGGTAATGGCCAGCCAGCCGCGCAACACTTCCCAAAGCAGGTATCTATCGAGGATTCTTAACATGGGCTAACCCGGCCTGCGGCATGAAAATCAAGCCGGCATCCAGTACACTCTCCGCTGCTGTGACAACCATTTGAATGCGGTTACCGTATACCCAGGGATCACGATCTGCAATCATCACAATCAGACAAACAGGAGCACCGCATGAAATTCACCATCAAGAGCGAAAAGCCAGCTGCAGTCAAGGCCGGATGTGTTGTCCTGGGCATCTATGAACGGCGCAAGCTGTCGGAAGCCGCCAGCCAGTTCGACAAGACGACACGCGGCCTGCTGACCAGTCTGCTGAAAGCTGGCGATATGGACGGCAAGTGCGGACAGACAGTACTCCTGCACCACCCGCGCGGGGCCGACTGCGAACGCGTACTGCTGGTCGGCTGCGGAAAGAAAAATGAATTCAGCGACAAACGTTACCGTGACGCGCTGGCCAGCGCCGCCGACGCCATAAACCGCTCAGGCGCCAGCGACGCCCTGAGTTACCTGCCCGGGCTCGAGATCAAGGGGCGCGATACCTACTGGAAAGTCCGGCAACTGGTGGAGGTCAGCATTGCGGCCTTGTATAAACCGGATGAATTGAAGAGCATTAAGGACAAGACCAGCCGACCACTGCGCCGGGTTGCGGTCAATGTCGACAGCAGCGATACCGAAATCGCGCACAAGGCGCTGAACGATGGCCAGGCCATTGCCGCCGGCATCCAGCTGGCGCGCACGCTCGGCGACCTACCGGGGAATATCTGCACCCCGACATATCTGGCAGAGCAGGCGCGCACTCTCGGTGCAGGGTACAAGCAGATCGAGGTCAGCGTGCTTGACGAGGCCGCCATGGAAAAACTGGGCATGGGCGCCCTGCTCTCGGTCGCACGCGGCAGCGAGGAACCGGCCAGGCTGATTACCCTGGAATATCGTGGCGACAGCAAGGACACGAAGCCCGTAGTGCTGGTCGGCAAGGGCGTCACCTTTGATTCCGGCGGTATTTCCATCAAGCCCTCCCCCGCCATGGACGAAATGAAGTACGACATGTGCGGTGCGGCCAGTGTCCTGGGCACCCTGAAGGCGTGCGCGGAAATGAAACTGCCACTCAACGTAGTGGGCGTCATCCCGGCAACCGAGAACCTGCCGAGCGGCAATGCCAGTAAACCGGGCGATATCGTCACCAGCCTGTCCGGGCAGACCATCGAGGTACTGAATACCGACGCCGAGGGCCGCCTGATCCTGTGCGACGCCCTGAGTTACAGTGAAAAGTTCGATCCCGCGGTGGTAGTGGATATTGCCACCCTGACCGGCGCCTGTGTTATCGCCCTGGGCAGTCATGCCGCCGGCCTGCTGAGTAATGACGATAAGCTGGCTGAAGCCTTGCTGAGTGCCGGCACGACGGCCGCCGACCGTGCCTGGCATATGCCCCTTTGGGGGGAGTATCAGCAGCAGCTGGACAGTAATTTCGCCGATATGGCCAATATCGGCGGGCGTGAGGCAGGCACCATTACCGCGGCCTGTTTCCTGTCACGTTTTGCCGGGGATTACCACTGGGCGCACCTGGATATTGCCGGTGTTGCCTGGAAGCAGGGCAAGGAAAAAGGCGCAACCGGCCGACCGGTTGCACTGCTGACACAATTTCTGCTGGATCGTTGCGGTAACGACCGCTGACACAACGCCTATGACACGCGTCGATTTTTATATCCTCGAGGGCAGCAGCACGACTGTACGCCCCCGGTTTGCCTGCCGACTGGTGGAGAAGGCCTTTGAGCATGGGCACCAGGTCTACATCAACACTGAATCGGCGGCGCAACTCAGCCAGCTCGATGACCTGCTCTGGTCATTCCGCGACGGGAGTTTCCTGCCGCATGCCATCTATGACCAGGCTGCGTCAGACAAACCACCCATCCTGCTGGGTCACGCGACCGAGCCGCAGGAATGTAACGATGTACTGGTCAATCTGTCACAGGAAGTGCCGCCCTTCTTCAGCCGCTTCAACCGCATGGCCGAGCTCGTGGACGGCGACGCTGCACAGCGCACCGCTGCGCGGGAGCGTTTTCGCTTCTACAAGGACCGTGGCTATACACTCAAAACTCATACCATCCAGACTTGAGATACCCGGTTATCCCACTATGAAAAATGACATGCTGCAACTAGACGAAGACGGCATACCGGTCCTGACCAACAGCGTCAGCTCCGATAACAGCGGCATGATCCAGGGAACGCTTGACAACTTTCTGGCCACATCGACACCTGAATTGGCGACGGCGCTGCTCGACTCGGAGGCGGTCCGCCAGAAGCTCGACGAGATTGCCGCCAGGATGACTGTCAATACCCGTCAGGACGTCGAAACCGTGATCAGACCCGCGATCGAGGAAGCCATTACCCAGGCCCTGAATGTCAGTGGTGACAATATCTACCTGGCGATCAGCAAACAGCTGGAGTATGCAATCCCCGACATACTTCCCCACGTCCTGCAGGCAAAAGACACCTGCGAAAACTGACAGCTGCTACCGAATATCCCGGCCAGCCACGTTATAATCCCTGCCCTGGCCGCGAGTCGGGCAAGTTTCTCACGCAACCAGAACCACATATGGACAAGACCTACAATCCGCATGCCATCGAGCAGCGCTGGTACGAGACCTGGGAGCGGGAAGGCCATTTTTCACCTTCCGGGGAGGGCGAACCCTACTGCATCATGATTCCCCCGCCCAACGTGACCGGAAGCCTGCACATGGGGCACGCCTTCCAGGACACCCTGATGGACGCCCTTACCCGCTACCACCGCATGCGTGGTGACAACACCCTGTGGCAGCCGGGCACCGACCATGCGGGCATTGCGACCCAGATGGTCGTGGAACGGCAGCTCAACAGCGACAACAAGACCCGTCATGACCTCGGACGCGAGGCCTTCATCGAGCGCATCTGGAAATGGAAACACGAGTCCGGAGGCACCATCACCAAGCAGCTTAGACGCATGGGCTGCTCGGTGGACTGGAGTCGCGAACGTTTCACCATGGACCAGGGCCTGTCCCAGGCCGTCCGGGAAACCTTCGTGCGCCTCTATGATGACGGGCTGATCTACCGTGGCAAGCGGCTGGTGAACTGGGATCCTGTACTGCATACCGCGGTGTCCGACCTGGAGGTGATCTCCGAGGAAGAGGCGGGACATTTCTGGCACATGCGCTACCCGCTGGCCGACGGCTCCGGTCACCTGATCGTGGCCACCACACGCCCGGAGACCATGCTCGGTGATACGGCCGTGGCCGTGCACCCCGAGGACGAGCGTTACAGGAACCTCGTAGGCAGGACGGTCCGGCTACCGCTTACCGGTCGCGAGATCCCCATCATCGCGGATGATTATGTCGACCCGGAATTCGGCACCGGCTGCGTGAAGATCACACCGGCGCATGACTTCAACGACTACGAGATCGGCAGGCGCCATGACCTGCCGATGACCAACGTGTTCACTGTCGATGCCTGCATCAACGAGAACGCACCCGAGAAATACCGGGGCATGGACCGTTACGAGGCGCGCAAGCAGATCGTAGCCGATCTCGAGGACCAGGGGCTACTGGAGAAGATCGAGGACCACAGGCTGATGGTCCCGCGCGGCGACCGCTCCGGCGCGGTGGTGGAACCCTACCTGACCGACCAGTGGTTCGTGAAGATCGGCCCATTGGCTGAGCCCGCCATCAAGGCCGTCGAGGACGGCAGCATCCGCTTCATACCGGATAACTGGAAGAACACCTATTTCGATTGGATGCGCAATATTCAGGACTGGTGTATTTCACGACAGATCTGGTGGGGGCACCGGATCCCCGCCTGGTACGACGCGGACGGCAATATCTATGTAGGGCGCAGCGAGAGCGAGGCGCGGGAACGACACGGGCTGGCTCCCGATGTCGCGCTCCGCCAGGATGAAGACGTACTCGACACCTGGTTCTCCTCCGCCCTGTGGCCGTTCAGCACCCTGGGATGGCCGGAAAAGGCCGGGGCGGTCAGGACATTCTATCCGACCAGTGTCCTGGTCACCGGATTCGACATTATCTTTTTCTGGGTAGCGCGCATGATCATGATGGGCCTCCGGTTCATGGGTGATGTACCCTTCCGCGAGGTCTACATCCATGGGCTGGTGCGTGATGCCCATGGTAATAAGATGTCGAAGTCCAAGGGCAATGTGCTGGACCCGATCGACCTGATCGACGGCATCGATCTGGAATCGCTGGTCGCAAAGCGCCGGGCCGGCCTGATGCAGCCGAAAATGGCCGACAGGATCGAAAAACTTACGCGCAAGGACTTCCCGGACGGCATCCCCGCCTTCGGGACCGATGCCTTGCGCTTTACCTTTGCCGCGCTGGCCTCCACGGGGCGTGATATCAATTTCGACCTGGGCCGTATCGAGGGCTACCGCAACTACTGCAACAAGCTGTGGAACGCAGCGCGTTATGTATTGATGAACACCGAGAACAAGGACTGCGGCCAGCACGGCGGGGAAATCGAACTGAACGCGGCGGACCGCTGGATCACCTCCCTGTTCCAGAAGACCACGCAGGAAGTTGTGGAATCCATCAATACCTACCGCTTCGACCTCGCGGCACAGGCCATTTATTCATTTACCTGGGACGAATACTGCGACTGGTACCTGGAACTTTCAAAGTCGGTGTTGATGGATGCGGACACCTCCGCAGCAGCAATACGGGGTACCCGGAAGACGCTGGTCGGGGTCATAGAGGGCCTGCTGCGCCTCGCCCATCCGGTCATTCCGTTCATTACCGAAGAGATCTGGCAACGCATGGCGCCATTGGCTGGTGTTGAGGGCAGTACCATTATGCGCCAGCCCTATCCAGCAGCGGATGTCACGCATATTGACCAGACTGCCATTGATGAAATCGAATGGGTCAAGGACTTCATCATCGGCGTACGCAAGATACGTAGCGGCATGAACATCGACCCGCGCAAACCGCTGCCGGTACTGCTGCAAAATGGCTCGGATGTTGACCAGGCGCGCCTGGCCGATAACCGGCACTACCTGGTGAGCGTCGGTCGTGTCGAGTCGGTGGACTGGCTGGAAACAAACGATGTCGCCCCGGAATCGGCCACCGCACTGGTGGGCAATATGAAATTACTGATCCCGCTGTCCGGACTGATCGACAAGGACGCCGAGATCATCCGCCTGGGCAAGGAACTCGAAAAGAAGGCCAGTGAACTGGAACGCTGCGAAAAGAAACTCAACAATGCCAGCTTCGTCGACAAGGCCCCAGTCGCGGTGGTTGAGAAGGAAAGGCTACGTGCGAACGAGCTGGAAAATGCCATCAGCAATCTCGAAGAACAACAACAACGGATTCAGTCACTCTAGGCAGCCGGCCGGGTCACATCCCAATGTGGTTTAAGCCGGGATAACGGACTCCGCCCTGGCTCCAGCCCGCATTTCTCACCGGGATCCCGGATGCGAGTTCTGGACTCGTGTGTCTGTACGCCGCACTGCACTCTGCTCTTGACATCAGTACCTTCTGTGGTTCAACCGCCATCCGGTGAGATATGCGGGCTAGATGCCTGCCAGTCTCATCACGAGTTTTACCACCCCCCAGATGGACAGGATGAAAATCACTGTCACGAACAGCCCTACGATGATGTAGTGGGACGGCTTGCCGTGAGAGAAGTCCTCTTCCCGCTTGCGCGAGCTTTGGACGCCGAACATGCTGGCCAATACACTGCCCAGCACCTTTAGTAACGAAGGCGCCCGTGGCTGGTTCTTGTTTTCAGTGCCCATCATCAGTCTCTGTCAATAAGTAGGCGGTATTGTAGCCACCTCTTCCCGGCATGCAATCGAGCTTTTGACCGGGTCTAGCTTTACTGCCGCACTACCTTAAGCACCTTTTGCCCAGGGCATATCCAGGCACAGCCGGCATTAATCATCAGGCTGCCTGCCGACAAAAGTCTTAATTTTTTCAAGCAATTGCCGATATATATTCATGCAAATGCAGAGCCAAGCTTGGCTATGTATATCAGGCAGTTATGCGGCCTAGATCACATACCACCTGAAGATTGTACATGCGCGGGAGGTGTGGATTTTATGGTTTTTTGTTTGAACATTCCGGAGAGTGCAGAGAAGCCACATGGCCACGATTGTAGTCATTGATGATCAATTAACCAGCCGGCAAATACTGGTCCATCTGGTGAGTTCAATCGAGGGTGAACCGGATATACAGTCGTTTGCCAATCCACTCGAGGCACTGGACTGGTCAATAAGGAATCAGGTGGACCTGATACTCACGGATTACATGATGCCGGAAATGAGCGGCATAGAGTTCATCCGGAAGTTCAGGACTAACACCGCATGTGAACACGTCCCGATCATCATGGTGACCTCCATGGAAGACAGGAATATTCGTTATGAGGCGCTCGAGGTCGGCGCCACCGACTTCCTGATGAAGCCTGTCGACCATATCGAGTGCCGGGCCCGTTGCCGGAACCTGCTGACCCAGCACCAGCAATACAAGATTATCGCGGATAGATCACACTGGCTGGAACGTCGTGTTGCCGAGGCCACCAGCGAGATTCGTCTACGCGAAAGGGAGACCCTGCTCCGCCTGGCCAAGGCAGGCGAATACAGAGACGAAGAAACCGGCAACCATGTGGTACGCATGGCCAAGTTTGCCCGGGTCATCGCAGAACACATGGGATTCACGTCCGAGGAAGCTGATGTCATTGAAATGGCAGCACCGATGCATGACATCGGTAAGATCGGTATCAGGGACGACATATTACTGAAACCGGGAAGACTGAACACAGAAGAATTTGAAATCATGAAGCGGCACACCACGATCGGCCACGAAATACTGAAGGATAGCCCCTCCAAATTTCTGCAAATGGGTGCGGTGATCGCACTTAGCCACCATGAGAAGTTTAATGGCACTGGATATCCACAGGGGCTGAAGGGCGAGGAAATCCCGCTACCGGCAAGAATCGTCGCCGTGGCAGACGTCTATGACGCCCTCGTCTCGGAGCGCCCCTACAAACACGCCTGGTCCATGCAGGAAGCCCTTGATTACATGGAAAAACAATGTGGCCTGCATTTTGACCCGGAGTGCTATGACGCGTTCAAGACCCAGCTGGACACCGTCATGAAAATACAGGGCATGCTCTCGGATATAAAATCAAGCCATAGGCAATGATCCGATGTTTTAGGGTTACGAACCTGCCTATAGTCACTGCCCTATTAATTGGCATCCTGAGAAACAAGAATTCGAGACTCAAACCAGTGCCTCCCGTATACTATCGTGATGGAAATAAATTCGGAGTTAATCGAAAAAACACTCGCGCAGGCTGGTATCCACGGCCCCTCAAGTAACGAACTCCATCTCTACGAGGACCGGTTAACGCGGTTTTTCACAAGAGAGTATCAGCGCTATACAGACAACCCGGTCTCACTACATGAACTTGGCATCTCAACCGATGCAGGGCCAATCATGGAAGACACCGAATCGTTGATGGATCGCCACTACGATGAAGACCTGAATTTCTTCAAAAGTTTTCTGGATACAGCCTACCACGCCTATTCGATGGCCTATTATGGCGACACTCCCTTTAGTATTCGGAAATCAAACACCACTCTTGAAGAAGCACAAAAGGCGAAATTCGACCTGATAGCCGAGCGCGCGCAGATTGAAGGCAACGAGCGTGTTTTCAATATCGGCTGCGGATTTGGCTCACTTGAAACCTACCTTCTTGAAAGGTACCCGAACCTGGAGATTGTCGGAATAACACCCAGCAAGGTTCAGGTTGCCTATCTAAAACAGCGCATGAAAGACACCCACGATCCACTGGGGAGCGGACGATTCACATTGATAGAAGGAGCATTTGATCAGTTACCTTTAAACACTTTAGGTGAAAAACCCTATAACCTTGTTATTTCTGTTGCAGTATTTGAACAAGTACGGAACATGAGCGCTATCCTTAGAAGAATTGCGGGGTTGTTAACTTCTAAAGGAAAAACATTCCATCACTTCATCACGTCGCGAAATGTCATTCCACAATTCCTGGACCCAACAAGAACTCGTATCGGCACATATTTTCCTGGTGGACGCGTATGGCCCCATGATGAGTTTGCTCGCCATACCGAACACTTCGATCTGGTTGGCCACTGGTTTGTCAATGGCCTTAATTACTGGCGAACACTTGATGAATGGCACCAGCGTTTTTGGGATAAAATACCTTTTCTGTATGACAACGCCTTCGATACTGGCGACATTGCACACTGGAACAACTACTTTTCACTGTGTAAGGCAGTATTTGCGCCATTGGATGGAAATTTCTATGGTAATAGCCACTATCTATTCAGGGCCCGAAATTAAACGCCTCAACCATGCCAGGCCTGTAATGCGAGTACCGCATTAAGGCCGCCGAAAGCAAAAGAGCTGGAAAGTGCAGCGTCAATTTCCTGTTCTCTTGCCCTGTTTGGCACATAGTCAAGATCACACCCGTCACCGGCTTCGGTAAAATTTGCTGTTGGTGGGACAATACTATTGTGAATAGCCAGCACTGTGGCAATCAGCTCGAGCGAACTGGATGCACCCAGTGCATGACCATGCATTGACTTAGTTGATGTAACTGCCAAATCGTCAGCATGGCTACCAAACACCTGGCGCAATGCCTTCGTTTCTGCAAGATCATTCGCAATCGTCCCAGTTCCATGCGCGTTTATATAGTCTACTGACTCAGGCACAAATCCGGCATCCTGAATTGCACGGTTTATAGCAAGGGATATTCCGTCGACATCCGGACGAGTAATATGTCCTGCATCTGAAGACAACCCGCACCCTGAGAGTTCAGCATAAATACGTGCACCACGTCGAGCAGCATGTTCCAGGGACTCAATCACCACCATACCGGCACCTTCTCCGAGCACCATGCCCGATCGATCACTGGAAAACGGCCGGCAGGTGTCGTTTGAGACGACCCTTAATGCCTCCCAGGCCTTTAATAGGCCATAGGTAAAAGGCGCATCTGTCCCACCGACAAGCGCGATATCAGCCAGTCCCGACAGGATCATCATTCGGCCTTGGCAAATCGCATGGGCTGCTGACGCGCAGGCACTGGCAACAGAGAAAACAGGCCCTTTTATACCCAGGTGCATGCTGACCATACTGGCCGCTGCACTGGGCATACCCTTTGGGATGGTCATTGGGTGAGCGCGCGAGCGGGCTTCTTTGTATAACCGTGCATAGGTGTCTTCGTCAGTTTGCTTGCCTCCGCACCCGGTGCCGATAATCGCCGCGGCCTCAGCCAGGCAATCCTTGAAACCATTCAGGCCGGCGTCATGCACTGCTTCACGTGCTGCCAGTACGGCAAATTGCGAAAACCGGTCAAGCAATGGCAATTCGTTCGGGGTGAAGTAGCCCTCTGGCTGGAATCCATTGACTGCGGCCCCCAGCCTTATTTTTACACCCTCATCAATATCCGCTAATGGTGCGATTGCAGATCGCCCTTCACGCAAGGCAGCCCAGAAATCCGGGATATTCATACCGAGACCGCTGACACAACCAAGACCGGTGATAACCGCCTTTATTGGCATATTTCCTAGCGACTTTCCAGTACAAGTTCGAGATGATTAACTATGTCGCGAACATTATCAATGGATTCAATGACTTCATTTGATATTTCAATATTGAACCGTTCCTCTAGCTCATAAAGGATCGTTATCGCACCAAGAGAATCAATTCCAAGAGCCTTAAGCTCTGACTCCAGAGAGATCGTATCTGTCTGGCGACTAGTTTGGTTAGCAATTACTTCAATAACAGCTGTTTTAACCATCAGATACCTCAATAACCTAATAGAAACTAAAGAATTATATAAAAATGGCCGATATATATACCGTTATCTACCACAGTACGTGCGAACCGTTGAAGATACATTACAAATGCCTACCGATGTCAATAATGGCCCTTACGGGTCTATAGCAAAGAAGCTATCAGTAATGATTGGCTGGTCCGGAACTCCTGACCAGGAACAAGGCGCACTACGTATCTTCATTCCAATAATGTTCTTAAGTTATCTATTAATCAATGGGCCAACTGCAGAAAATGATACCCAACTTTGGGAGAAAGGAACATGGTTCATTCTTTCTTTCCTTGTATTTGCAATTCTACTTTTTATATCAACTTTGGCGTGGTCCCAACCTTCCGCAGTTAGACGAATTATTGGTATTTGCGGGGATACTGGCGCATTAAGTTTCGGAATGTACCTAACAGGGCATATGGGTGCACCATGGTATGGAGTATTTCTATGGGTGACACTTGGGAACGGTTTTCGATACGGTGAAAAATACCTCTATCTTTCAGGTGCAGCATCACTTGTAGGCTTCGGGGCTGTTGTTTTTTCTACGCCATATTGGGATACGCATAGGGGGCTTGCAATAGGCCTAGCCATAACACTACTAGTTATTCCCGCTTATTCTGCATTACTAATTCGTCGCCTCAATGAGGCACGACAGCGTGCAAATGACGCCAACCGTGCCAAGAGCGACTTTCTATCGAGTATGTCTCATGAAATCAGAACACCACTGAACGGAATCCTTGGCATGACAGAACTACTCGGGCTAAGACCACTTGAGCCCGAAGACAAGGAATGCGTAGATATCATTCATGCCTCCGGGAATACACTGGCCAGACAGATCAATGAAATCCTAGACCTGTCAAAAATCGAGGCAGGGCAGCTGACGATTGAGCACATTAAATTCGATCTTTATGCACTGATCAACACCACCCTGCGAATATTCAAAACACAGGTAGACAGCAAGCAGATAAAGTTGAACGAGAGCCTGGATCCAAAGACGCCCTATCTCCTACAGGGTGATCCACACAAATTACGGCAAATCATTATCAATCTGGTGGGCAATGCAATCAAATTCACTAAAAAGGGTTTTGTCACCGTACAAGTTCACCCACTTGAGTTTGACGACCAACAGGTCCTGGTAAGATTCGAAATTATTGACACAGGCATTGGCATTGATCCTGACCGAATCGATGCCATCTTTGAACCTTTCACACAGGCCGACAGCAGCGTTTCGAGAAATTTTGGCGGAACAGGCCTCGGTATCACGATATGTAAGAACCTGGTCGAACTGATGGGAGGAAAAATCGGCATCCAAAGCACCCCAAAGGTCGGAACCACCTTCTGGTTTGATATTCCATTCGAAATTGCCAGTGCCGAGGGCGAAATTAACAATCAATCATGGTCCTGTGAATGCAAGGTGCTCTATCTGAGTCGCGACGCAGACAATAACAGCGAAACCGTGGATCTTCTGCGCGCTTGGAAGATACCCTTTGAAACCGTCACATCCATAGATCAGGCTGTTACCTGTTTACATACTGGTACAGATGAGTCTACCTACGACGCGCTTGTGATCGATGACATACCATACAGCAATGAATTAAGTGATCTGTTAACCAATATGGTCCGAAAAATCTCTGCTTCAGCAACACCCGTTGTGCTGATGAACTCGGACCAATACCCTCCAGAAATAACTGGGATGGAACATCAGCACCTGTACAAACTCAGCGACGATACCGATAAACAAATTTTTTTCAACACCTTGCATGCCTGTTATTCAAGATACAGCACAGAGGATGATGTCCTGCACATTGTCAGGCGCCAGTCCAATGGACAAAGTGTCACAAAGACTCTCAATATTCTTGTCGCCGATGACAACGCAACAAACCGAATTGTCGTAAAACGGATGCTCGAAAAGATGGGGCATGCGTGCACCACCGTGTCAGGCGGAGAAGAGGTCCTCAACGCACTGGAGCAGACAGATTATGACGTCGTGCTTCTCGACAAGAATATGCCAGGTCTGGGAGGAATAGAGACCTACCAGGCCTATAGCCTCGCACATGGTGGCACACATAATGTAAATTTTGTCATACTGACAGCTGATGCTACGGATGAATGCCGTACAGCATGCAGAGAGGCCGGCATAGAACTGTTTCTGACCAAGCCTGTGTCACTGAAGATGCTGCAAAACACCCTTGTAAAACTAAACAAAACGAACAAGGAGACTTCCAAAGAATTCGCAGCTGAACGCATTCGCAAGGCAATGGATGGAGATGAATTGCCGACTATCGATGATAAACAATTCGAGGAACTGAGCCAGCTCTCGGGCGGCAGCCCTGAATTCATTCTGGAGATGATTAAAAATTTCGAAACCGATGCAAACAGGGACTTCCAGTGCCTCGAATCCTCAGTGGCGAATCATGACTGGTCAGCATTTCGGGATGCCGCACATGCGTTGAAAGGATGTGCCTTATACCTTGGCCTGAGCAAGTTGGCACAGCTGTGCCTATACAACCAGAACATCAGCAAAGATGATTTTTCTGCCAATGGCGTCGCACAATTGCGCACCATACGCCACAACCTGACTGATGCTCTCAAGGCCCTGCACGATAAAGCCGATTTATTGGGCACGCGTGCCCAGCACTACTGATCCTGACCGGTCAATTAGATCCAAACTGGTAGGTGCTTGTACCGGGGTGTTTATCAGGAGAATTGCCGCGGCTTAACTGGGCCCGGGCAAAATATTCCATTAGGCGCTTGTTCCTTTCGTTCAGATGCATTGCCGACTCAACCCATAACTCAACGACATCAGTGAATTCGTCATACTCAAGAGGATATACACGGTCTACCGCCGCCTGGAAACCCTGCAGGCCGGTAACCAGTCCGATATGACGCCTCATGTAGTCAGCGGTTGCTTCTCGACCTTTACCCTTCTCGGACAGGACATCCACAATACCCAGTTCATATAGCTCCGCGGCCGTATAAATCCGGTGATCCATAATCAGCTTGCGCGCAGTAGCCGGCGCCACCCGGCGGGCGAGCAACGATAAGGCGCCCATACCCGGAAACATACCGAATGAAATCTCAGGAAAACCAAACCTTGCCTGTGGCTCGGCGATCAGTAAATGGGCTGACAAGGCCGCTTCGAATCCACCGCCCAACGCTTCACCCTCAACCAGTGCGATTGTAGTGAACGGGGTGCCGTAATGCGTCGCGGTTGCATACTGGATATCAATACAGGTCTTGGCATACTTCCGCAGACCATCGCGATCACCAGCCTCGATCAGCTGGATAAAATAGGTTAAATCACCACCCAGACTGAATGCCCGGCTATCTGTCGAGGCGAGCACCTGAAACAGCAGTCTGTCGCTTTGCGACTGATGATGATCTGATAACACAGTCTGGCGTATGCTGCGCTGCACGGCCCACACGTCTTCGAGCAGATCACTGGTAAAACAGGGCCGATCATCATATTTAAACTCCACCCACACCGCTCGCAGTGACGGATCCCTGCTTACCTTGAGATGACGCACACTATGTTGCAGCAGGTCTAGATGATCTTCCAACGGTGCTCCCCCTTTCTGAATAATTGCTGTATGCAAGCCTTATTGTTGTTGAAATGTTCCAGCACACACACTATTTATATCTCAAATCATATTACAGAACAAGCAGTTAAGCGTATGGCACCGGAAACACAATATGCTGCGTAGTCCTGTGACTGATGACTCTATAGATTGTGTCTGCAACGATCCATGCGTCTGGCAATTGTTAACAATTGACCACCACAGTGCGTCTCGTGTCTCCTATGGCTGCTCAGGCTGAACCTTTAACAACAGGAGTCCGCCCCCCACAAACAACACCAGCAACGATAATATCCCTGCACGCGGATTGGCCGTCATAGCGCCGACCCACCCCATGAGCAGCGGCCCCAGGATTGCCGCAAATTTCCCCATCATGTTATAGAAGCCGAAAAACTCCGCCGTACGTCCGACCGGGATCATGCGTGCATACAAGGACCGGCTCAGCGCCTGTATACCGCCCTGCGCCAGGCCAATGCAAAAGGCCAGGATATAGAATTCCCAGACGGATTCCATCATGGCACCCCAGGCGGTGACAATCACGTAAACCAGCAACGCCAGGTAGATTCCGGCCCTGGGGCCAAAGCGGCTACCCAACTGCCCGAACAACAAGGCGGCCGGGAATCCCGTGAATTGGGTAATCAACAGCGCCATGATCAGTCCCTTCTTGTCGAAGCCGAGTGACAAGCCGTAGTCGACCGCCATGCGCACAATGGTATCCACACCGTCGATATACAACCAATAGGCGAGCAGGAAGATCCAGGCATTTCGCAGCTGCCTGATCTCATGCAGCGTCTCCCGGATCCTTTTGAACCCGACTGTAAATACCGCTGCCGTCAGCGCGTGCGGGTGATTCCGGGGTTCACGCACATACAGAACCAGCGGGACCGTAAAGACAAGCCACCAGATGGCGGCCAGCACAAACGATAATCGAACCGCCGCCGCGGTATCCGCCAAACCGAATGCATGTGGATACAGCGACATCAGGACGCTCAGCGCCAGCAACAGCCCGCCGCCGAGATAACCCAGCGCGAAGCCCAGCGCCGAGGTCTTATCGACCTCCTCCCGGTCACTGACAAACGGCAGCAGCGAGTCATAGAAGATATTGCTGCCGGAGAATCCGACCAGTGCCAGTGCATACAACAAGGCGGCCAGCAGCCATTGCCCCTCCCCGACCAGGTACAGGCCGCCGGTCATCATGATCCCGAAGGCGGCAAACAGCAGCAGCATGCCCTTGCGGCGCCCGAGGTAATCCGCCACGGCGCCCAGCACCGGCGCCATCAGCACGACCATCAGGCTGGCCAGTGAATTGGTCAGGCCCAGCCGGAACGTACTCTCGGTTACCGGAATGCCCACATTCCAGTATTCCTTGAAGAACAGGGGAAAAAAGCCCGCAATGATGATGGTCGCGAAGGCCGAGTTGGCCCAGTCGTACATGGCCCACCCCCATTTCTGGCGCTGCTGGTTCATGGTGTCCCGCTTATCGCGATGATGAGCCTGTAGCCACTGGTTTCATTGAACGCCCGTATTCGTGGATAATCCCTTTTACACGGACTGCACAGCCTTGACTATGGTTACAGAAGCCGCCGCATTTTGGAACAACAAAACACTCGGGGAGATGTCCGCAGAGGAGTGGGAGCGGCTTTGTGATGGTTGCGGCCGGTGTTGCCTCCACAAACTGGAAGATATCGATACGGGCCTGTTCTTTTATACCAACGTGGCATGCCGCTTACTGGACGAGGAATCCTGCCGCTGCATGAACTACCCGGACCGCCTGAATATCGTTCACGATTGCCTGCACCTGTCTGCAGATGATGCCGGCCAGCTCGAGTGGTTGCCGACAAGCTGCGCCTATCGGCGCCTGGCAAGCGGCCAGCCCCTTGAATGGTGGCACCCGCTCGTCTCCGGCGACCCGAAAACCGTTCACCAGGCCGGCATCTCGGTACGTGGTAAAATCACCAGCGAGAATGCCGTCACCAAGGAGCAGCTCGAGGACCACGTCGTCCACTGGATAGACTTCTAGCTCCGTGCGGCACGAAGAATTCGATCCTCAGGGCACCTCTGGCAACACGGGGCTATATCAGTGCTCCCGGGTGGCATTGAAGCGGATGTCCGGCCACCGCTCCATGGCCAGGTCCAGGTTGACCCGCGTTGGTGCGATATAGACCAGCGCACCACCCTGGTCCAGGGCCAGGTTCTCATAGGCCTTTTCCCTGAAACGTTCCAGCATTTTTTCATCGGGGCATTCCACCCAGCGTGCCGTGGCAACGGTCACGGGCTCGAACACGCATTCCACCTTGTATTCATCCCGCAGTCGATGGGCGACCACATCGAACTGCAGCACACCCACCGCCCCGAGAATCAGGTCATTGTTCTTGAAGGGCCGGAACAACTGGGTCGCACCCTCCTCGGACAGCTGGTCCAGGCCCTTCTGCAAGGCCTTCATCCGCAGCGGGTCCTTGAGGATGGCGCGGCGGAACAGTTCCGGGGCGAAATTCGGAATGCCGGTATATTTCAGTTCCTCCCCCTGGGTGAAGGTATCACCGATGCGAATGGTGCCGTGGTTGTGCAGACCGATGATGTCCCCCGGCCAGGCCTCCTCGACGTGCCCACGGTCCGCGGCCAGGAAGGTCAGGGCGTTGGCCACCTGCACGTCGCGGCCGATGCGCACATGGCGCATCTTCATGCCTTTCTTATAGCTGCCCGAGCAGACCCGCAGGAAGGCGATGCGGTCGCGGTGCTGGGGGTCCATGTTCGCCTGGATCTTGAATACAAAACCAGTGAGTTTCTCTTCATCGGGCATGATGGTGCGCGTGGTATTTTCATGCGGCTGGGGTGCCGGGGCGTACTGGACGAAATAGTCGAGCAACTCCTGCACACCAAAATTATTGATGGCCGAGCCGAAGAATACGGGTGAGAGCTCACCCCGCAGGTAGGCCTGCAGATCGAAGCCGTGACTGGCCCCCTGGACCAGCTCGATCTCCTCGCGCAGTTCGCTGGCCTGGTCCCCGAGCACCTCGTCCAGGAGGGGATTATCCAGCCCTTTGATCGTGCTGACGTCCTGGCGCACACTGCCCTTGCCCGGGGTGTAGAGGTGCACACTGTCATCGATCAGGTGATAAACACCCTTGAAGCGCTTGCCCATACCGATAGGCCAGGTGATCGGTGCACACTGGATCTTGAGGACATCTTCCACCTCGTCGAGCAGGTCGATCGGTTCGCGCCCCTCGCGGTCAAGCTTGTTGATGAAGGTGAAGATCGGGGTGGTACGCAGACGGCAAACCTCCATCAGCTTGATGGTGCGTGCCTCCACACCCTTGGCGACATCGATAACCATAAGCGCCGAATCGACCGCGGTCAGGGTCCGGTAGGTATCCTCCGAGAAATCCTCGTGGCCCGGTGTATCGAGCAGGTTAACCATGCACTCCCCGTAGGGAAACTGCATCACCGAGGACGTCACCGATATTCCACGCTGCTTCTCCAGCTCCATCCAGTCAGAGGTCGCATGCCGCGCCGCCTTGCGGCCCTTGACGCTAGATCGCGCCGCCGAACAGCAGCAGCTTCTCGGTCAGGGTGGTTTTCCCCGCATCGGGATGGGAAATAATGGCAAAGGTGCGGCGCCGTGCCGCCTCGTGATTCAGGCTGCTCATGTCAAACGGGAAGTGTTACAACTCGGGAAACAGGGTATTTTAACGCATACCGGCGGGAACGTCGCCTCCTACAACACACGCGCCAGTATCAGGGCATCCTCGCGCCCACCCGGCGCGGGATAGTAGTCCTTGCGTACACCCAGTTCATTAAAGTCGCTCTTGCCATACAGCTCCAGTGCCGCCTTGTTGGACGGACGCACCTCCAGGAAGATCATCTCGGCCCCGTGACGTTGCGCGATGGAAATGAAGTGCTTCAATAGCTTACGTCCGATTCCCTGCTGCTGGGCCTCCGGGCGGACGCACAGGTTCAGGAGGTGTGATTCACCGGCCGCGACACTGATCACGCCATAGCCATCAACAATGCCCTGCCGCTCACAGATCCAGCACGAATATCCGGCCCGCAGACAGTCGCTGAAGATGGTGCGCGTCCAGGGATAGGGATAACTGCGCCGTTCGATTTCGATGACGTCAGTCAGGTCCGCCTCCTGCATGGGCCGGAAGCTCAAGATAGGCTCTTTCAGAATGGCGCTCATGCTAGCGTGAACACAGTCGGTATTTACCCGCCACTTGCAGCCTGACGCGCCAGTCGCAGGTCTTCCCAGGCCTTGCGTTTTTCAAGGGGTGAGCGCAGCAGGTAGGCCGGGTGATAGGTCACGACCAGCGGTATCCGGTCTTTTCCATAATGATGCACGCTGCTACGCAGACGTCCAATTGCGGTATCGGTCCCAAGCAGGGTGTGGGCCGCAATACGTCCGACAGCCAGGATCAGCCTTGGGTTCACCAGTTCGATCTGGCGCTCCAGGTAGGCGTGACAACAGGCCGTTTCATCGGATGACGGGTCGCGGTTCTGGGGCGGCCGGCACTTGAGGATATTCGTGATATAAACCTGGTCACGCCGATAACCGACCGCCTGCAGCATGGCCGTCAGCAGCTTGCCTGCGCGCCCCACGAACGGTTCACCCTGGCGGTCCTCGTCCGCCCCGGGCGCCTCGCCGATTATCAGCCAGTCCGCCGACCGGTCACCGCTACCAAACACCGTTCGGTTGCGCGTTGCATGCAGGGCGCAGCGTTCGCAAGTGGACACCCGCGCCTCCAGGGCCGGCCAGTCAAGCAAGGCAATAGCGTCTTCACCAGCCTGCGGGACGTATATCTCGGGTGATGTAGTAATTTCAACGGCCTGCGCCGGTGCGGAAACGGCCGCCATACCATCACGCGGCACCCACTGCTGGATGCCCATGGCCTGCAGGTACTCGCTGGGAAAAGGGATGCCCACGTTATCGCAACTCTGCCATGTAGCTCACACGTCCCCGAGCTGGGGATGGGCGCGTTCCTCGCGCCTGATGATCTTGTTGAGCGCGTTCACGTAGGCCTTGGCGGATGCGATCACGATATCCGTATCGGCCCCTTGCCCGTTGACGATATGGCCATCCCGCTGCAGGCGCACCGTCACCTCGCCCTGGGAATCCGTTCCGCTGGTGATATTGTTGACGGAATACAGCTGCAACTCGGTATGGCTGTTGACCAGCGTCTCGATCGCCTTGAAGGAGGCATCCACGGGACCACTGCCGGCAGCCGAGGACAGCTGCTCGTCACCATCGATCCAGAGCGAGACCGTCGCCTCGGGCACCTCACCGGTCTCCGAGCAGACCTTGAGGGCCACCAGCTTGAGCCAATCGTTTCCGGCCTCCAGCCCGGACTCCGTCACCAGCGACTGCAGGTCCTCATCGAAGATCTCGTGCTTCTTGTCGGCCAGAGCCTTGAAGCGTGAGAAGGCCTTGTTCAGGTCCTCTTCGGATTCGAACTCGATATCGAGGTCCTTCATCCGGGTGCGAAACGCGTTGCGCCCGGAGTGCTTGCCCAGCACGATCCGGTTGGCCGACCAGCCGACATCCTGGGCGCGCATGATTTCGTAGGTCTCGCGGCTCTTGAGCACGCCATCCTGGTGAATACCGGATTCGTGGGCAAAGGCATTGACCCCGACGATGGCCTTGTTGGGCTGCACGGCAAAACCGGTGATGCCGGACACCAGCCGCGAACACGGCACGATCTGGGTGGTATCCAGGCCGGTGCGGCAGGGAAATATGTCCTGCCGTGTCTGCACCGTCATGACCACTTCCTCGAGCGCGGCATTACCGGCGCGTTCCCCGAGGCCGTTGATGGTACATTCCACCTGGCGCGCACCGTTCAGGACCGCCGAGAGCGAATTACCCACGGCCAGGCCGAGGTCGTTATGGCAATGCACGGAAAACACCGCCTTGTCCGAATTGGGAACTCGCTCGATCAGGATCCGGATCAACTCCCCGAACTGGTGCGGCAGGTTGTAGCCAACGGTATCGGGGATATTGACCGTGGTGGCACCGGCATCGATGACTGCTTCGATCACCCGGCAGAGGAAGTCGATTTCGGAACGTCCTGCGTCCTCGGGCGAAAATTCGACATTGTCGGTGAAGCCGCGCGCACGCCTGACTGCATGCACCGCCTGCTCGATGACCTGGTCGGGCTCCATGCGCAGTTTCATCTTCATGTGAATCGGCGAGGTGGCAATGAACGTGTGAATACGCGAGGAGGCGGCCGGTTTCAGGGCCTCCCCCGCCCGGTCGATATCCTTGTCCAGCGCGCGCGCGAGCCCGCAGATGGTGCTATCGGAAACGGCACTGGCGACGGCCTGCACGGCCTCGAAGTCACCCTCGCTGGCGATCGGGAAACCGGCCTCGATCACGTCAACCCGCATGCGCTCCAGCGCCCTGGCAATCCGCACCTTTTCATCCCGTGTCATGGAGGCGCCAGGGCTCTGCTCCCCGTCACGCAAGGTGGTGTCGAAAATAATTAATTTATCATCACTCATGTCTGGCTCCGTTCTGGACGCAGCTGAATCACCGGGATTCAGACGCTTGACCGGTCAGCCCACTGCCAGCATAACAAAGCGGCCGGATCTGTGCCGGTTTCTATAATCATGTTGTCTGCGTGTCACCTCGCCAGGTTTTTTGATATCAGTTGCCCGAAGGCAGGAGTCGCAGGAAAAGCGGCAGCAGGCCAGGGCCTTCCGTGGAGAGCGCCCGGAGAGAGAGGTCGGATGTGATGAGATACTGATTCATTACCAATGACTATAGAACAAAGCCATGCCGATGCCAAGGGTCATTGACCATCGTCCATGCCTTGTGTGGCGCGCTTGTGCCTGCGCCGCAATACGGTCAACACAGGACCCGACAGGGCATAAACCAGGAAGCCCGCAAACAGGACCTTGGGTGGGTCAATGGAGGCGAATACATAGACCAGTACCACCAGCAACAAGGTCACAAATGGCACCCGGTTCTTGAAATCGATTTCCTTGAAACTGTAGTAACTGATGTTACTGACCATCAGGCCGCCCATGAGGATTGTCAAGGCAAACGCGAGATAAACGACCTGCTCGCCCGCTATCCCAAGATCCGCACCGACCCAGACCAGCCCTGCCAGGACGCCGGCCGACGACGGACTCGGCAGCCCCTTGAAGTAGCGCTTCTCGGCGCTGGCAATCTGGGCATTGAAGCGTGCCAGGCGCAGGGCCGCGCCTGCGGTATAAATAAACGCGGACAACCAGCCGAGCTTGGCCCAGCCGATACTGATCATGGCCTGCAACGACCATTCATACATCACCAGCGCCGGTGCCAGTCCGAAGCACACCATGTCCGACAGACTGTCATATTCCACGCCGAAATCACTCTGGGTGTTCGTCAGGCGGGCCACACGCCCGTCAATGCCATCCATGATCATGGCCACGAATATGGCCACGGCGGCGGCCTCGTATCGCTCACCCATGGCCGCCACGATGGCATAGAAACCGGCGAACAGGCCAGCCGTTGTGAACATATTGGGAAGCAGGTAGATACCTCGCCGTGACTTCTGCTCTTTGGTTTCCTGGTCGACTGGCTGCCCGGTAGTCATATCATCACGCGTGAATGAGTTTTCCTATGACGTCAGAACCACTTCTGACCCAGTCACCAGGCGACACGTCAGTACGGCACGACTCCGGAAGATAAAGGTCGATCTGCGCCCCCATATGGATGAAACCGCAGCGCTGCCCCTGGCCGACTCGCTCGCCGAAACGCACATAGCACCTGGGTGCATTGTTCAGCGGTCCGCGGTTCATGACCAGCACCACGTCGTCACCCTCGTCGGTTTGCAGCCAGACCCCATGCGGCGCACCGGGATCGTCAGGGTTGCCTGGCGGCTCCAGCACCTTGCCTTCAACGGGACTGCGTGTGGAGTAGGCCCCGTAGGGATTCATCTGCATAATTACCTTGATGCTGGGGCGATTGAGGTAGGGGTCATGGGCCATGCCGATAGAGGTGATCCTGCCGTCAGCGGGACAGACAACTGCCTGTGGAACAGATGGTACCTCGCGCTCGGGGTCCCTGAAAACAACGAGCAGCAGCAGACAGGCCGCCCACAAGACCAGGGATTGGTAGAAACCGACAAAATGCAATACCAGCACCGCCGTAAGGGCAGTGGCCAGCAAGGGCAGCATACCTTCCCTGGCAATGACAGGATAACGGCTCATCAACCGTGCACCGTGGTTCAGTATACAGCGCGATTCAGGTCAAACGCTGGGCTAGTGGATGATCAGTTGACGTTCTTGTCGACAATCTTGCCGGAACTGATCCACGACATCATACCACGCAGCTTTTCACCCACGACCTCGATGGGGTGCTCACGGCCGATCCGTCGCTTCGCCTTCAGGGTTGCCGCACCCGCCTGGTTCTCGAGGATAAACTCACGGGCAAACTCGCCGTTCTGGATCTCTTCGAGGATGCGGCGCATCTCCTGCTTGGTCTTGCCGGTAACGATACGCGGGCCACGGGTTAGATCGCCGTATTCTGCGGTATTGGAAATGGAGTAGCGCATATTCGCGATACCGCCCTCGTACATCAGATCAACGATCAGCTTCAGCTCATGCAGACATTCGAAGTAGGCCATCTCCGGGGCGTAACCCGCCTCCACCAGGGTCTCGAAACCGGCCTGTACCAAAGCGGTGGCACCGCCGCACAGCACCGCCTGCTCCCCGAACAGGTCGGTTTCCGTCTCTTCACGGAACGTAGTCTCGATGATGCCGGCGCGCCCCCCGCCGTTGGCCGAGGCGTAGGAAAGCGCAATGTCCCTGGAACGACCACTGGCGTCCTGGGACACGGCGATCAGGCTCGGAACACCCGCACCCTTGGTATAGGTGGAACGGACAAGGTGACCAGGCCCCTTGGGAGCGATCATGATGACATCCAGGTCGGCACGCGGTTCGATCTGCTGGTAGTGGATATTGAAACCATGCGCAAAGGCCAGTGCAGCACCCTGCTTGATATTCGGAGCAATCTTGTCACGATACAGCGCGGCCTGGTGCTCATCCGGCGCCAGTATCATCACCACGTCGGCACCACCCACGGCCTCCTCGATGGACTTGACCGCCAGCCCGGCCTTTTTCGCCTTGGCCTCGGAAATAGATCCGGAACGCAATCCGACCATCACATCGACACCGGAGTCCTTGAGATTGTTGGCATGGGCATGCCCCTGGGAGCCGTAGCCGATGATGGCGACCTTCAAGCCCCGGATGATGGACAGATCTGCATCTTTGTCATAGTAAATATTCATGTTCGCTACCTGCGGTTGTTGCTTGTTATGCAAACCTGCCATTCTGCCCAGGCTTGCAGTTGATATAAACCTGTGATCAGAGCTTCAGCGCCCGTTCGCCCCGGGCGATTCCCGACACCCCGGAACGCACGACCTCGATAATCAACGCCGGCTCCAGCACCTGCAGGAAGGCATCCAGCTTGTCGCCGGTACCGGTCAGTTCAATCGTATAGGTCTTGTCGGTGATGTCGATGATACGGCCCCGGAAGATATCTGAAACGCGCTTCAGCTCCTCGCGCCTGTCACCCTCGGCACGCACCTTGGTTAACATCATCTCGCGCTCGATATGCGGGCCATCGGTCATATCCATGAGCTTGACCACGTCGACCAGCTTGTTGAGCTGCTTGGTGATCTGCTCGATGATTTCGTCGGTGCCGCGCGTGACCAGCGTCATACGCGAAAGCGAGGGGTCCTCGGTCGGTGCCACGGTCAGCGATTCGATATTGTAACCGCGCGCTGAAAAAAGCCCCGCTACCCGCGACAGGGCACCCGCCTCGTTTTCCATCAGTATCGAGATGATATGCCTCATACCAGTATCATCTCGTTCTGGCCGCCACCAGCCGGGATCATCGGGTAGACATTCTCGGCCTGGTCGGTAATAAAGTCCATGAAGACCAGCCGGTCCTTGAGGGCCATGGCCTCCTCCAGGGCAGACTCGACGTCGCCCGGCTTGTCAATCTTCATACCCACATGTCCGTAACTTTCGGCCAGCTTAACAAAATCGGGCAATGATTCCATGTAGGACATGGCATAACGACCCTGGTAGAAGAATTCCTGCCACTGGCGCACCATGCCCAGGTAGCCATTGTTGAGATTCACGATCTTGAGCGGCAGTGCATACTGTTTGCAGGTCGAGAGTTCCTGGATACACATCTGGATGCTGCCCTCGCCGGTCACGCAAACCACCGTTGCATCGCGATGAGCCAGCTGAACACCCATCGCTGCCGGTAGCCCGAACCCCATTGTCCCCAGTCCACCGGAATTGATCCAGCGCCGCGGCTTGTCGAATTTGTAGAACTGTGCGGCCCACATCTGGTGCTGGCCGACGTCCGAGGTCACGAAGGCGTCCCCGTTGGTCACTTTGTAGAGGGTATCCAGCACATACTGCGGCTTGATCAGGTCGCTGTCGCGATCGTATTTCAGGCAGTCCTTCGAACGCCAGTCCTCGATCTGCTGCCACCAGTCCTTGAGCGCCGTTTCAACCGGTCGCTGCTTGCTGTCCTTGATGAGCTTGACCATGGCCTTGAGAACGTTGTCCACACACCCGACAATCGGCACGTCCACCTTGACGTTCTTGGATATACTCGAGGGATCGATGTCGACGTGCACTATTTTTGCATTGGGACAGAACTTCTCGATATTGCCCGTTACCCGGTCATCAAAGCGTGCGCCAATGGCAATCAGGACATCACAGTGGTGCATGGCCATATTGGCCTCGTAAGTGCCGTGCATGCCGAGCATACCGACGAACTGCCGGTCGGTTGCCGGGTAGGCACCCAGACCCATGAGGGTATTGGTGACCGGGTAGTCCAGCAGCTGTGCCAACTCGGTCAGGGACCCGGCGCCGTTACCGAGGATGACGCCACCCCCGGTGTAGATCATAGGACGCTTGGCGTTGAGCATCAGCTTGATCGCACGCTTGATCTGGCCTGCATGGCCCACATGCACCGGGTTATAGGAGCGCATGCTGACCTTGTCCGGATAGTTATATTCCGTCTTTACAGCCGTGACGTCCTTGGGAATATCCACGACCACCGGACCGGGACGTCCCGTGGTCGCTACATAAAAGGCCTTCTTGATGGTTTCAGCCAGGTCCCTGACATCCTTGACCAGGAAATTGTGTTTGACGCAGGGTCGGGTGATGCCAATGTTGTCGGCCTCCTGGAAGGCATCATTGCCGATCAGGTGCGTGGGCACCTGGCCAGTGAATACCACCATGGGTATGGAGTCCATGTAGGCTGTGGCAATACCAGTCACCGCGTTGGTCGCACCGGGACCTGAGGTCACAATGACGACACCCGGCTTGCCGGTGGATCGTGCATAGCCGTCGGCCGCATGGGTGGCACCCTGTTCATGACGCGTCAGGATATGCTGTATCTTGTCCTGCGTGTACAGGGCGTCGTAGATATGCAATACGGCACCGCCGGGATAGCCGAAAATAATATCGACCCCCTCGTCCTGCAACGAACGGACAAATATTTCCGCGCCAGTCAGTTCCACCCGCATGGTCTCCTGTAATCAGTCCCGCTCTGAATTAACGCCATGAAAAAATGCCCGCTGGAACGGGCATTCAAGCAATAGTAGAAAGTACTGATATTCCAAGTAAAGGTCAAGCGATGCACACGCCCCGAGCTGTATCAATTTCCGGGCACCTTTGCCAGAGGCCGGACTGTGACCGGGATCGCTTGTCCTCAACGCAAAACATCCATAATATCGTCATAGATTCCAGTTATGGATAAGGCAACTGACTCAGTGAAGGGGAAAAAATCATGCTCCGAGGCCTCGCCCTGACAGCCGTTCTTGTTTTAATGACCTCCACATCGTTCGCTGCCGATAAACACGGCATCTACAAATGGGTCGATGACAGCGGTGAAGTCCACTACACCCAGAAGCCGCCGCCCAACCGCGAGACACAGGAACTGAAGCCGCCCCCGGCCCCGACCGGCGACCCCGCCGCGATCAGCGACAAGCTCAAGGAACAGGTCGATGCCATGGAAAAGCGGCAGACCGAGAAGCGTGAAGGCGCGTCCGATGCGAAGCAGTGGGTCGAAATCCAGAAGATTCGCCGTGAGAACTGTGCGACTGCCGGGAGGAACCTGGCCATGCTCCAGCAGGGTGGAAACCGGGCCTATCGGACCGCGGATGGCCAGGTCGTACGACTCACCGATGAGGATCGCCAGCAACGCATCGATGAAGCCAACCGGCAGATAGAGGAGAACTGCACGCCACCGGCCAGCAAGGCGGGGCAATAGTGCCATGCCGTTTCTCAAGATCCAGACCAACCAGGCCCTGTCGGAGACCGACTCGAAGCTACTGGCCGCCAAATCCTCGACCCTGGTGGCCGAGCAGCTCGGCAAGCCCGAACGCTATGTGATGACCTCGGTCGAGACCAACACCGCCATGCAGTTCGCGGGCAGCGATGAACTTCTGGCCTACCTTGAATTGAAGAGTATCGGGCTGCCCGAGTCCATCACCGGTGATGTCTCGAACGCCCTGTGTGACCTGGTCGCCGCAGAGACCGGTATCAAGCCAGAACGCATCTATATCGAATTTGCCGATGCGCCGCGCAAGATGTGGGGCTGGAATGGCAGCACCTTCTGAACCGCCGTTGTAAGACCCCGAGAGTCGATGATGCGCTTGTTCCTGCTGCTGATAGTTCT
This sequence comes from uncultured Ectothiorhodospiraceae bacterium, assembly GCA_947258545.1. GTDB lineage: Bacteria > Pseudomonadota > Gammaproteobacteria > UBA9214 > UBA9214 > CAMYJZ01. The sequence continues at coordinate 33,685 of CAMYJI010000034.1, read as the reverse complement.
GCTGCTCGCCGGCCTGTTCCTCTATCTCAATCCCGAATACAAGACCCGAATCCAGAAACTGGCCTCCGATGCGGGTTCCACCCTCTCCCCCGCCGGCAAGACCACACGCCTCTACAAGTGGCGCGATACCGAAGGCCAGTGGCAAATCACCGACCAGCCGCCGCCAGTGGACATCGACTATGAAACGCTGGATTACCATAAGGACGCAAACGTATTGCCGCAGCCCCCGCAACTGCAGAACAAATAGCCTCGCTTCTGTACCTGGCCACCGTTTGGCCGCTACAATCTCCCGCCTGATCAACTGATAGAGCCAAAATCATTATGCGCCTGTCCCGGTTCCCCCTGTCCACCCTGAAAGAAACTCCGGCCGATGCCGAAATCGTCAGCCACCAGCTGATGCTGCGTGCCGGCATGATCCGCAAGCAGGCGGCCGGCATTTACAGCTGGCTGCCGCTGGGGCTCAGGGTTCTGCGCAAGGTCGAGGCCATCATCCGCGAGGAATTGAACAACGCAGGGGCATTGGAACTGTTGATGCCAGCCGTCCAGCCGGCCGAACTCTGGCAGGAATCCGGACGCTGGGACCAGTACGGACCGGAATTGCTGCGCATCAACGACCGCCACCAGCGGGAGTTCTGTTTTGGCCCGACCCATGAGGAAGTCATCACGGACATTGCGCGTCGCGAGATCCGCAGCTACAAACAACTGCCGGTTAACTATTACCAGATACAGACCAAGTTCCGCGATGAAATCCGGCCACGCTTCGGAGTCATGCGCGCCCGCGAATTCCTCATGAAAGATGCCTATTCCTTTCATACCGACCAGAATTCGCTGGAACAGACCTACCAGGTCATGTACGAGACTTATACACGCATCTTCACCCGGCTGGGTATGGACTTCCGTCCGGTGCAGGCCGACAGCGGTGCGATCGGCGGAAACCTCTCGCACGAGTTCCATGTCCTGGCCGACTCCGGGGAAGACGCCATCGCGTTTTCGGATACCAGTGGATACGCCGCCAATGTGGAACTCGCAGAGGCCGCGGCACTCACCATCACACGACCGGCACCGACCAGCGAGATGCAATCGGTGGCAACACCCGGCCAGCACAGCATCGAGGAGGTCTGCGCTTATCTGGAGATGCCAGCGGAGCGTTGTCTCAAGACCCTGCTGGTTCAGGGCACGGAGGCCGATGTCGTCGCGCTGGTACTGCGCGGCGACCACGAGCTGAACGCCGTCAAGGCGGAAAAACACCCCGCCGTCGCCCAGCCGCTGGAATTCGCCAGTGACGAACAGATCCGCAGCGCGGCCGGGTGTTCGGCCGGCTCGCTCGGTCCCGTGGGACTCTCCATTCCGGTGATCGTGGACCATGCGGCCGCATACCTCGCTGATTTTGTCTGTGGCGCCAACCAGGACGGCCAGCACCTGACCGGGGTGAACTGGGGACGCGATCAGCAGGAACCGCAGACCACCGACCTGCGCAATGTCGTCAATGGCGACCCAAGTCCGGATGGCAAGGGCCGGCTGACGATTGCGCGTGGTATCGAGGTCGGCCATATCTTCCAGCTGGGCGACAAGTACAGCCAGACCATGAAGGCCACGGTACTGGACGAACAGGGTCGCGATGTCGACATGGTCATGGGTTGCTACGGAATCGGCGTATCGCGGATCGTGGCGGCCGCGATTGAACAGAACCACGACGAACAGGGCATGATCTGGCCCGATCCGATCGCCCCGTTCCAGGTGGCCCTGCTGCCGATGAACATGAAGAAATCACAACGTGTCCGGGAGGCCGCCGATGCGCTCTATGAGGAACTGCGCGCTGCCGGGCTGGAAGTCTTGCTGGACGACCGCGAGGTGCGTCCCGGGGTCATGTTTGCCGATATGGAACTAATCGGCATACCGCACCGCGTGGTGATCGGCGAGAAGAATCTCGATCATGGACTGGTTGAGTACAAGTCACGCTGCGCGGATGCCAGCGAGGACATAAAACGCGCCGGGATTGTGGACTTTCTCAGTAATAAACTGTTGCCCAACTAGGCCGATAATGAACATTATGGCGCCCAATCCACCACTCTCGACCGGACTCGTGCTATCAGCCTGGCTGGGGATACTGCTCTTTGCGAGTGTCTTCGATGCCGCGGCGGCTACCCTGGAACGCCCGGATGATTCCCTGCGGCAGATCCTGATCGAGGCCATCGAGTCCAGCGACAGTTTCAGTGACCGCTTTGATGCCGAGGTCTGGCTGACGGATATGTCGAGCCGTCTGCAGAAGCGCGTAAAGGACCCGGAGGAGCGCCTGAAGATCCTCAAGACCGTGCATTACGAGGCAGGCCGCGCCGACCTCGAACCGGAACTGATCCTGGCGCTGATCGAGGTGGAAAGCAACTATGATCACTTTGCGATCTCCTCGGCGGGGGCCCAGGGCCTGATGCAGATCATGCCATTCTGGCTGGATGAAATCGGTCATCCGGATGACAACCTGTTTCACATCGGCACCAATATCCGTCTCGGCTGCACCATCCTGAGTTACTACTTGAAAAGGGAAAAGGGCAACATGTTCAAGGCGCTGGCCCGTTACAACGGCAGTATCGGCAAACGCTGGTACCCGAACCGGATCTACCGTGCGCTCACCCGGCGCTGGTACAAACAATAACGACCCATTAATGCATCGCGCCTGCAAGGCGCTCCTACAGCGGCCATCTAATTCATCAGGAAGCCCTGCCGTCGTGTGCCTTTGCGGTGATATTTTTTTGTTTCTCTGCGTCCTCTGCGTCTCTGCGGTGAATATGTTTTTTATTTGATGTATTCAAACAGGGCAATCGATTCCACATGCGCGGTGTGCGGGAACATGTCCATCACACCGGCCGCCTGCAGCCGGTAGCCGAACTCATTGACCAGCCGGTCCGCGTCGCGGGCCAGTGAACCCGGGTGACAGGAAACATAGACGATGCGTTCGGGTCTGATATTTCCCAGCAGGTCCATGACGGCCGCCGCCCCGCTGCGTGGCGGGTCGAGCAGCACCCGATCGTAGGCCACGCCGGCCCAGGCCGCCTCGGTCACACGTTCGGCCAGGTCGGCCGTATGAAAGGTGACATTGCGAAGGCCATTGCGGTGCGCATTCTCACGTGCCCGGCTGACCAAGCCGGCATCCCCCTCGACACCCGTGACCTGAACGGCATGGCGCGCCACCGGCAAGGTGAAATTGCCCAGCCCGCAAAACAGGTCCAGCACACGCTGCGTATTGTCAAGGTCAAGCAATTCCAGTACCCGCCCGGCAATCTGCCTGTTGATATCCTGATTGATCTGGGCAAAGTCGGTCGGCCTGAACTCGATCTCGATAGCCTGTCCCGGCAAGCGATAGATCAGGGTCGACTCATCCGGCCACAACAGCTGCACGCTGTCCGGCCCGGCCGGCTGCAGGTAGATATGGATGCCCGTGTTAGCGGCAAACTGCGTCAACCTCTCCAGGTCCGCCGCCTCCAGTGGATCGAGGTTCCGAAATACCAGTGCGGTGGCCGATTCGGCAACGGCTACTTCGATCTGAGGAATACGCGCCCTGGCGTTTAATTGATCGATCAGCTGTGCAAGCTCCCCAATACGCCGGCCAACCGACGGATGCAGTACCTCGCAGCACTCCAGGTCCGCGAGCAAGGCACTGCGCTTTTCCCGAAACCCGACCAGCACCCTGCCCTTCTTGATGACATGCTTGACCCCGAGTCGCGCCTTGGTGCGGTAACCCCACACCGGACCGGTCAGCGGGTCCAGCAGCGCCGCCGGCTCTACCTTGCCGATATGCTGCAGATTGTCCAGCAGCACCTGCTGTTTCGAGCTGATCTGTGCAGCCGCCGCCATATGCTGCAGGTTACAGCCACCGCACACGCCGAAATGCGGACATCCTGGTTCGACCCGCTCGGGCGAGGAGCGATGTACCGTGGTGACGCGTCCCTCGTCATACTTGCGGTGGGTCGCCAGGTACTCAAATCCGACTTCTTCGCCCGGCAAGGCACCATCGATAAAGACCGCCTTACCGTCCCGGTGGGCCACACCGCGACCATCATGCGTCAGCGAGTCGATCGTGATCCGCTCGCACGGACCGGGCAGGCGTTGTCTGCGGGTGCGTTTACTCATTTATAATGTGGAATGTACCGGAAGCCCGTAACTCACCGCAGAGACGCGGAGAACGCAGAGTGGTCTAATAATCAAAAAATGTGAACGTAATATGTACTAAATCATAGAGAGAAAGTTATTATCATTTATTCAAATCCTTTCTCAGCGCTCTCCGCGTCTCTGCGGTGAGTTATTCATTCCACACGAACGTACACTTCAATCAGCCTGCCTGCCAGGTCTGCAGGAACTCCGTCAGGTGCGGCTTGTCGGAATGCTTCAGTTCGTCCCGGATCTGCTGACAGGCCTGCTCGTATTGATCCGCGCTCAGGTGGCCGCGTATCAACTCGAAGCGCAGGTAGACCAGACAGGTATTGAGCACATCGGTTTCGCAGTAGTTGCGGATTCCCTCGATATCTCCGGCCTGGTAACTATCCCAGACCTTGTCGCCGCTCATCCCCATTTTGCCGGGGAAACCCAGCAGGGTGGCAATCTCGTCCAGGCGCGCGGCGGCCCTGGGCTGATATCCGGACAGGACATCCATCAGGTCGGTGTGGCGCTCATGAAAGCGGCTCAGGTAGTTGTTCCATTTGAAATCACGATCGTCCCGGCCGGTATCCCAATAGCGCGGCGCGGTGATGCCGTGCAACAGGCTGCGGTAGTGGATGACCGGGAGATCGAAACCGGATCCGTTCCAGGAAACCAGCGTGGGCGAGAAACGCTCAATGCCGTCAAAGAAGCGCTGGACCAGTTCCGCCTCGCCGGCATCCGGCTCACCCAGCGACCAGACCTTGAAGCGCTCGGCCGTGCGCAGCACCACGGAGATGGCCACGATCCGGTGCAGGTGGTGGCGGAGAAACTCCGAGCCGCCGGACTCCTGGGAACGCTTGTGAAACATGACCCGGGCGACATTCTTGTCGTCCAGGTCATTCAGCTGGTACAGCCGCCGGCCGGCCTCCACATCCGGAACCGTCTCGATATCAAATACAAAAAGATTCATGAAATAATTATTTCAATCGTTCACCGCAGAGACGCCGAGGTCACAGAGAAAGGCGCATTCATATTAAAAAATCACAATGATGAGAGTATTGGCAATGATTTTCTTTAGTTTGCGTCCTTTGCGCCTCTGCGGTGAGAATGGGCTGTAGAAAATGAGAAGACCTATTTCTGTTTCCAGCTGCCGCCCTGGTTACTGTACCACCAGCCACCGGGGGCATTGTCCACCCAGCGCCGGGCAAAGGTCTGACGTATCTCGCCCTCCCACTCCGGCTGCTCATTGGCGCGCGCGATCTCCGAGTACAGCGCGCCGCGATCGCGGTTCTCTTTCGAAACAAGTTGCTTCACCGTGTTCCTGTCCTTCAGCGGGATCAGGGTCTGGTCACGTATAGCAATCTCACCGTCATGGGTCATACCGACTGCACCGGAGGCATAATGCGGTGCCAGCTGCCTGTGGCGCTGCTCCATGTCCGCCTTGAGCTGGCGAATGGCCGGTGTGTTGACCGATAGATCGGCCCCGGCATGCGCCGGTGAGACCAGCCAGTCAAGCAGGCCATAGCGATAGCGTGCCGGCGCGCTTTTCGGCAGCAACCAGGACTGCGGCTCGGTCGCCGGAGCCGGCGCCGGCTGTTCACCGTAGACGTCCTTGATGATGCGGTCGGCTGCCTTCTCGGCGGCCTCGGCGGGAAAATATACATTGATCGTGACACAGGCCGCTGCAAACAGCATCAGCAACATGGCCATGGGAATACGTAGTGTTTTCATCACCTGTCCTCTTAGCTCCACGAGAAAGACATTATCTCAGTAAATGTAATAACGCTGCCAATGGCACAAGGTTAACATTCCCTGCAAGACCAGATCACTTGACCACGGCGCCCTGGCGCTGGGTCACCGCGATCAGCTGCGATACCAGGCTTTCCCAGTCGACCCGGTCGGCATAGCCAATAACATCGAGGCGCGGGGGCAACAGCCGGCTCTTGACGATATAATAACCGTTTGCCGCCGGCGCCACCCCATCCATTTCACAGGTCCCATTCTCCAGGCGGCAGCTGAGCCCCAGCCTGTCATAGGGAAAATCCTTGAAGAAACGCATGAAGCTGCGCGACAGGGCACCACTGAGCCCACCGCCACCGATGCTGGAGATATTGTCCACCGCCTTCTGACTGATGCGGTGACGCGACTTGTCGCCAGGCGGGGTCGCAAACGCGGCATCGAAGGCAACCGGACGCCAGGCCTCCATGTACAGCTCATCCACCCGGCCGTCGAGACGGCCTTCAATGCGGCCAAACGAGAATGTCCGGGTCAATGTCTCCAGGTCGATATTACTGGCCCGTGCATCGACCCACAGCCGCGGCACGACGGACAAGGGCTGTGCCAGCCGCAGCTTACTCAGGGTGACCTCGCCATCGAATACCCGCACCAATAGCATGCCACCCACGGACAGGTCGCCGTCCCGGTAGTTCACGTCCGGGATCACGCCGGACAGCTTGCCGCCGAATTCCGGCCAGCCCAGCGCGCGGGTCAGCTCGCTCATGGACACCGGGGTCAGGATGCCATCCACGTGCCAGCGCGAATCAGCACCCGGTGCGTATTCCAGTTCGAACTCTTCCACCTGCAGCTCTCCGTCCAGCACGGCTATACGAGCCGGCTCCTGCAGGCGGACGCTGGACCCTGCCGATTCCACCCGTAGCTGTGAACGGCCCAGGGGCACACGGTAGACATGGCCCTGCTCCCAAGTCAGTTGTGACTGCCGCGCCGGCCCCTGCCCGGCCCAGTCGATCCGCCCATCCAGCCCGCCGAAACCGAACCGCGCCTCCCGGTCGTGGATTGTCAGCCCATTAGGTTGCAGCCGGGCGCTGGCCAGCCTGCCGTCCTGCCAGTGCAGCTGCGCGACAAGATCCCCGTCGGTGTCCAAGTCCGCCAGCACCGTGTCGATTAGCCAGGGTTGAAAATAGGTGTCATAGAGCTCCGGAAATGTCCCCTCCTGCACATCAACCGAGAGCGCCTCAAGCGCTGCGGGTGCATCGAGATCGAGGCTGCCATTGGCATGCAGCCTGACGGTTTTCGTGTGCTGGTAGTCGAAGGCATGCAGGTTGATCCGGCGGCGACCGGGATGCCAGTTGAACCGGGCACTGGCATGAACCGGCGTCTTGGTCGTGTCAATAAATACGGGATCGATATAGACCTGCCCCTGTTGCGCGCTCAGTTCACCGCTGATGCCCCAATTGGCACCGTGTGCCGCCACGTCGGCATCGACCAGGAGTTCGAGGTTCTCGCCCGCCAGGCGGCCTTCCGCATCCGAGAAATTGCCGGACTGCAGCCGGACAGACACCTGGCCCGTGTCGAGGCGCGCCGCTTTTCCCTTGAGTTGCGCGCTGACGGCCAGCGTGCCGGCACCGGTAACCGGTACCGGCAGGATACCGGCGGCGGCAAGGCGCGCTGCGAGTGCTTCCAGTTGTAAGCCCTCAGCCTGCAGGGTCAGGTCCCAGCCATGTGCTGCCTGGACAGCCTTGACCGACAGGCGGCCACCGTCGAGGCGAATATTGGCCAGGTCCAGCCGCAGGCGCCGGTCACTGAATCGGTACCTGAACCCCGTCCGGATCTGCTGCGGCCCGACCCGATCCGAGCTGAATTCCAGTCGGGCGCGGCCGCAGGAAACCTCATCCGCGGCAATCAGGGCGTCCGGGCAGTCGAGTTGCAGGCCCGCAATCGTTCCGAGGGGTTCGGGCAGCCGGGCCCGCGTCGCTGTCAGCTGCAACGTGGCCGTCTGCGGGTCACGCCAGACCAGCCGGGTCGCTACTTCATCCAGTGACCAGCCGGTGCCTGCAATGCGTCCCAGGGTGAGACTGATGCTTTCCAGGGCGTCAGCGGTCAGCGCGACCCCTGCCAGCAGGATGACTGTCAGCAGGCCAGCGGTGCGCGCGTATCGGCCCGTGACCACAGTTAGTCGGGAAACACCCCGGTAGACAGATACCGGTCACCTCGATCACAAATGATGACCACGATGACGGCATGCTCGACCTGTCGCGACAGGGACAAGGCAGCGGCAACCGCGCCCCCGGAGGAGATGCCGGCGAAGATGCCCTCTTGCGATGCCAGCGCCAGCGTGATGCGTTCCGCCTCTTCCTGGCTGACCTCCATGGTGCGATCCACACGTGCCGCGTCGAAGATGGCCGGCAGGTAGGCCTCGGGCCAGCGCCGGATGCCCGGTATCGAGGCACCTTCCGCAGGGGTCACTCCGACGATCTCGATATCCGGCTTCATTTCCTTCAGGTATTCCGAGGTCCCCATGATAGTGCCTGTGGTGCCCATGGAGCTGACGAAATGCGTGACCTCACCACGGGTATCGCGCCAGATCTCGGGCCCGGTTCCCTCATAATGCGCCCGCGGATTGTCGGGATTGGAGAACTGGTCCAGCACGTGCCCCTCGCCCCGGGCCTCCATCTCCTTGGCCAGGTCCCTGGCCCCTTCCATGCTGGCCGCCTTGCTGACCAGGATGATCTCGGCGCCAAAGGCCTTCATCACCGCGCGCCGTTCCACACTCATGTGTTCAGGCATGATCAGCACCATGCGGTAATCCTTGATGGCGGCCGCCATGGCCAGCGCGATACCGGTATTGCCGCTGGTGGCCTCGATCAGAGTGTCGCCCGGCTTGATCTCGGCGCGTGCCTCTGCGTGACTGATCATGCTGAGTGCCGGACGGTCCTTGACTGAACCGGCCGGGTTGTTGCCTTCCAGTTTCACCAGCAGGGTGTTGCTCGTTGAGCCCGGCAGGCGCTGCAGGCGTACCAACGGGGTGTTACCGATCGTGGCTTCGAGTGTAGGATAGCTCATTGGAGTTACAGGCCGTTGATTGCTTGGATTAGTATACAGAAGAACCGCTGGCCACTCATCGTGACAGACCGGGGCATCGTTGATAACGCATGGGATAACAGAAGGACCGTGGATATGGGCAACACTATTCAAAAAATGCTGCAGCGGATCAGCGGACTGCTGACACGCCGTGACGTGATGACGCCGACAGCAGCGCCGGAAATTGTGTCTGCCGAAAATAACTACCCGCCAGACACCGTCGCTGCGCGCTTCTCCAGCGAACTGTTTGCCAGCCTGCTGCTGGAACTACCCGAACACCGCCATGCCTTGCTGGACGCCCATGCGAGCCAGGACATCGACGCGCTGGGCAGGTGCACCCATAAACTGCTGGGTGCCGTGGTGTACTGCGATCTCCCGGAACTGACGCGGTCACTGCACAAGCTGCAGCACGTCATCAGGTCGGAAGACGTTAATGCCGTTACGCCGGCCTGCAACGCGTCCGTTCAGGCCATCGAGGCGTTACTGGCTAAAAGCGGTTATATCTAGTCGGTTGAAGTCATCAGAGCGACGAAGGCAACGGCGTATTCCTTTTCATCAGCAATACTGACAAAGTCCCTGTCAATCCCAAGCTTCGCACTCAGCTCGGCCGCACGGCCTGTCAGATGCAGCAGGGGGTTGCCCGCCTTGCCATGCCGCACCGCGATTTCACGAAAGCTCAGTCCATCGGTAAAACCCGTGCCAAATGCCTTGGCAACCGACTCTTTGACCGCGAAGCGCTTGGCAACGAAGCGTGCCGGGTGATGGTTGCGCAGATATTCCTGGTACTCGGAGTCCGCCAGGATACGGCGGGCGAAACGGTCGCCGTAACGATCCAGGTTGTGCTGTATGCGTGACACCTGCACGATATCTGTTCCAATCCCGAAGATCATCCTTGCAGTATACCCTGCATTCCGGCAGGCACCACCTGATCAACCCGTCCGGGCTTCCAGCATCAGGCGCTTCATCTCAACTACCGCCTCGCCCAGCCCGGTAAACAGGGCACGTGCGACTATTGCATGACCGATATTGAGTTCACGAATATCAGGCAACGCGGCAATGGCCTTGACATTGTGGTAGTGCAGGCCATGCCCGGCATGGACCCGCAGGCCGGCGTCTACAGCAGCCCTGACCGCTGCAACGATACGCGCCAGTTCCACGCGCTGGCTGTAAGTGTCCGCGGCGTCCGCATAGTGCCCGGTGTGGATCTCGATACAGGGGGCACCGGCCTCGGCGGCGGCCGCCACCTGGGCCGGGTCCGCATCGATGAACAGTGACACCTGCACACCAGCTGCCTCGAGCCGTTCACAGGCCTCCTTGATACGCGTTACCTGGCCGGCCACATCCAGACCGCCCTCCGTTGTCAGTTCCTCACGCCGCTCGGGCACCAGGCAACAGTCTTGCGGACGGACACGCTCTGCAATCGTCAGCATCTCACCAGTAACCGCCATTTCGAGGTTCATACGTGTCTGCAATATATCCCTGAGCATATCCACATCACGCTCCTGGATGTGCCGGCGGTCCTCACGCAGGTGCAGTGTCACGCTGTCAGCGCCTGCCTGTTCGGCTGTGATGGCTGCCTGCACCGGGTCCGGGTAACGCGTACCGCGCGCCTGGCGCAGGGTGGCCACGTGATCAATATTCACACCGAGCAGAATTTCCGATTCAGTCACCATGTCAACCAATTCCTTGCATCAGTTCATTTCCGTCCGGGACCCTGCATCCCGCCCTTTATCCGGTATAGTCGCCAGCTGCCGCAGCACTTCCCGGGTCTTGAGTGGCCGCGATCCCAGGTAGAGTGCCAAGGCGACCCGCATCAGCCGTTTGACCTCACGGCAGCAGGCCGGATCAGCGAGGCGTTCCCGCTGCAGGGCGGTCAGGCTGGAGCCACGCAGGAAGATACCCTGTTCGCGTGCCTGCGCGCGCCGCACGGGCCCACGCTCCGGCAGGTACTCATACCAGGCGTCATTTTCTATCGGCAACCCGCTGTCCGCCTCGTGATCCAGCAGCAGGCCATAACCCAGCGCGTGCAGCAGGCGCTTCTCGAAGATCCGCAATGCCGGCTCCTCGGCAACATCGATGTTGCGAATGGCCTCCGCATAGGCATCAAATATCTCGGGGTGGGGATCATGCCGTGCCAGCAGCCGCATGATCAACTCGTTAAGGTAGTACGCGCTCAGCAGGCGCCGGCCGGCCGGCATGTCGGTGGCCGCGGGGGACTCGAGTCCGGTCAGGGTCCCGAGCTCACCGCGCAGGCTCCACGACAGCAGCAGGGGCCTGAAATTCTGCAATTGCCCACGCCAGCGCGCCCTGGCCGAGCGTGCGCCACGCGCGACCAACCCGAGTCGGCCATACCCCCTGGCAAACACCTCCAGCAGCAGGCTGGAATCACGGTAGGGATAGTGATGCAGGATGAAGGCGGGTTCGAGTGCGACTTTATTACGGGTACTCATAGGAAAATTCCGGGCCCCGATAGTGGCGTAGATCTATTCATCTGTATATCCCAGACTCCGCAAGGCACGCTCGTCGTCGGCCCAGCCCTCCTTGACCTTGACCCACAGCTTCAGGTTGACCTTGCTGTCGAGCAGTTGCTCGATATCAAGGCGAGCCTGCTGGCCCACCTCCTTGAGAAGCCGGCCCTGCTTACCGATCACAATATTCTTCTGGCTCTGGCGCTCCACCCAGATCAGCGCATGGATGTGGGTGATACTCGCTTCCCGGCGGAAGTCCTCGACCTCCACCGTAAGCCCGTAGGGCAGTTCCTTGCCCAGCTTGCGGAACAGCTTCTCTCGCACACGCTCGGCGACCAGGAAGCGCTCGCTGCGGTCAGTGACCTGGTCCTCGGGAAAGAACGGGGCGGACTCCGGCAACAGGGCCTCCACGCAGCCCTCCAGTTCCGCGACATTATCACCCCTGACTGCGGACAGCGGGATGATCTGCTCAAAGGCGCGCTTTTCAGACAATGCTTGCAGGGCGGGCAGCAGCTCTTCCTTATTGGCGATCAGATCCACCTTATTCACCGCCAGTACAACCGGACAGCGGACGCGTTCCAGTTCCTTCAGTACCAGGTCATCGTCGGCAGTCCAGCGCATACCCTCGACAATAAACACCACCACCTCCACATCCTGCAACGCCGTGCTGGCCGCCCTGTTCATCTGGCGATTCATGGCACGCCCGCTGTAGTTATGCAGGCCTGGTGTATCAACATAGATGAACTGCGCCGTTTTCCCGGTCTTGATTCCGAGGATACGGTGGCGGGTGGTCTGGGGACGCTTCGAGGTGATACTGATCTTTTGTCCCAGCAGCCGGTTCAGCAGCGTCGACTTCCCAACGTTGGGACGGCCCACCAGGGCGATATAGCCACAACGGTATGCCGGGTCCACTGGACTAGCCCGCATTTCTCACCAGGATAGGCAATGCCCGATAAGACGCTGTCTTGTTCACTGTCTGCACTCTATTCATTACCTTAATATCTAATACGACTCTACCGCCGCCCGGTGAGAAATGCGGGCTAACTGGCACCCAATTGTGCCAGCATCTTGCCAGCCGCTTCCTGCTCGGCATGGCGGCGGTTTCTTGCCCGCCCCTCGGTGGGTTCGATGCCGGTATCATCGACCGCGCAGCGCACCCTGAACGACTGGGCATGCGCTTCACCAGCGACCTCGATGACCGTGTACTCTGGCAGTGGTTTGTGCTGTGATTGCAGGTATTCCTGCAGCTGTGTCTTGGAGTCCTTGAGCTGGTCCAGGTCGGCGATTGCGTCCAGCTTTTTCGCGAACAGGGCGACAATGGCCCGCTGGCAGGGTTCGAATCCACCGTCCAGGTAAATCGCGCCCAGCACGGCCTCGAAGGCATCGGCAAGGATGGACTGGCGGTGGTGACCACCGCTCTTGCGCTCGCCAGGACCAAGCTTCAGGTAGGCCCCGATATCGAGTTCGTTGGCCAATTCGGCCAGTGATTCACGCCGTACCAGGGTCGAGCGTAGCCGGCTGAGCTCTCCCTCCCGCGCTCCTGGATAGCGTGCAAACACCTCGTCGGCAATCACGCAGCCCAGCACGGCATCACCGAGAAATTCCAGCCGCTCGTTGTTGCGGCTGCCAGCACTGCGATGGACCAGCGCCTGTTTCAGAAAGCCTGGGTCACCAAACCGATAGCCAAATAATTTCGCCAGTGATTCCGGCGACTTTGTCAACGTGGCTTCACCACGACCTGCTTGTCGAAGGTCATCACCACGTAGACATTGGCGAACAGGTGCTTGCGTGATTCATAATTAGCCCGCACCCGGTAGTTCGGGCCCGCGCTTTTTATACTGACATCCCGGGGCCGGATCGTTTCCACATAACTGATATCGAAGCGCCGCTCGATCAAGCGGCGAATATCAGCCGGGGTCTCGAGCCCCGATTCTTCCTCCAGCGACTCCAGCGTGGATACGATCTTGTAATACTCCATGTAGGACGGCAGCATCGTCAGTATTAACATCGCAAAAAAACCGATCAATGCCAGCACGATCAGCCAGCCGGCCCCTGTCATACCCTTCTGTCGATGTATTGAATGCATACCGTTCTCCCTTGCAGCTGTCCTATTGAATTTTCATGCCGATTCGGTCCAGATCGACGCCCCCGTTGGCGGAATCCCAGTTCATCCAGACGCGGAACGCCTTGCCCACCAGGTGCGATTCCGGCACCGGCCCCCAGTAGCGACTGTCGTTACTATTATCACGATTGTCACCCATTACAAAATATTCGTCATCACGTACCGTGTATTCCCCTTCCATGCCGGGTGTGCGCTGCATGACCAGGATATTGTGTTCGATCTCGCCCAGGGTTTCTTTACGATCGCTGGCACCCGACATGGAGATACCGGAACCCTTGCCGACATAGACACCGGCGGGCACCTGCGTGGCCATTTCGCCATTGATATAGAGCACCTTGTCATAGTAACCGATGCGGTCCCCCGGCACGCCCACCACGCGCTTGATGTAGTCCACCGAGGGGTCCTTGGGATACCTGAAGACAACCACATCGCCGCGTTGCGGCGCGCCGATGTCGATCACCTTGGTATCCAGTACGGGCAGGCGGATGCCGTAGGCATACTTATTGACCAGGATGAAATCACCCACCAGCAGCGTCGGCATCATGGAGCCGGAGGGAATGCGAAACGGCTCGACCAGAAAGGAGCGCAGCAACAACACCGCCAGGATGACCGGGAAGAACGACTTGCAGTACTCGATCCACGTGGGCTCCTTGAGCGTTGCGGTGACCTGCTCGGAGTCTCCGGGCAAACCATCCTTGATGAGCTTGTCTGCACTTTTCCGACGTCGTGGACCCCAAAAGAGTTTGTCAAACAACCAGGCGAGACCGGTAAACAGGGTCGCCGCAACCAGCAGGGTCGGAAAATCAAAGTTCATTAATCATTCATCCTTCGTTGAGTCAATTCACCCGCGCCAGTGAAAATCCGGCAACGGATTATATAGGCATGCCACCCCGCTCTTCATGACGCCATCACCAGAGACACCGGGAATTGTATTATTTCTATAACATTCATTCACTTGTTGATTTGTGCCGGTCGAGTGCTCAGTCTTTACCGACCCGCAATACCGCGAGGAAGGCAGCCTGGGGAATCTCCACCTTACCGAACTGTTTCATACGTTTTTTGCCGGCCTTCTGCTTCTCCAGCAGCTTGCGCTTGCGGGACACATCACCACCGTAGCACTTCGCCGTCACATTCTTGCGCATGGCCTTTACATTGGTGCGCGCGATGATCTGCGAACCGATGGCGGCCTGAATGGCGACATCGTACATCTGGCGAGGGATCAGTTCTTTCATCTTGACCGCCAGGGCGTGGCCACGCGATTGTGCCACATCACGGTGCACGATCACCGACAGTGCATCCACGCGTTCGGTGTTGATCAGTATATCAAGCCTGACCAGGGGTGCCGCCTGGAAACGTACGAAGTGGTAGTCGAAGGAGGCATAACCCCGGCTCACTGATTTCAACCGATCAAAGAAGTCGAGCACGATCTCGCTCATCGGCAGTTCATAACTGAGCGACACCTGATTACCGAGATACTGCATGTTCTTCTGGACACCGCGCTTCTCCACACACAGGGTAATGACGGCACCCAGGTAGTCCTGCGGTACCAGGATATTGGCTTCGATAATCGGTTCGCGGATTTCCTCGATCTGGTTGACGGGCGGCAGGCTGGCCGGGTTGTCGATCTGCAGGATCTCGCCCTTGGTCGTCTTGACCTCATAAATCACCGTCGGCGCGGTGGTGATGAGGTCGAGGTTGTATTCACGTTCCAGTCGTTCCTGCACGATGTCCATGTGCAGCAGGCCCAGGAAACCACAGCGGAAACCGAAGCCCAGTGCCGTGGATGTCTCCGGCTCGTAGTGCAGCGCGGCATCGTTGAGGCGCAGTTTCCGCAGGGCTTCGCGCAGGTTTTCATAGTCGTCGGAACTGACCGGGAAGAGGCCTGCAAACACCCGTGGTTGCACCATCATGAAGCCCGGCAGGGGTTCCTCGGCCGGCTGGTCGGTACGTGTGATGGTGTCACCGACCGGGGCACCCTCGATATCCTTGATGCCGGCGATCACGAAGCCCACGTCACCCGCCTGCAGCAAGTCCCGGTCCACCGCCTTGGGTGTAAACACCCCCAGTTTCTCGACCTGGAAGCTGCGTCCGGTCGACATGATACGAATCTTTTCACGGCGTCCCAGCCGGCCTTCAACCACCCGCACCAGCGAGATCACCCCGACGTAGTTATCGAACCATGAATCGACAATCAGCGCCCTGAGCGGCGCCCCGGTATCCCCCTCCGGGGCCGGGATCTTTATGATCAGGGACTCCAGCAGGTCGATAACGCCTTCCCCGGTCTTGGCACTGACCCGCACGGCATCCCCGGCCTCGATGCGCTTTGCGCCTCCACGCCCTGGGCGGCATCGACAACCAGCAGGGCCCCTTCGCAGGCGGCCAGTGAACGTGACACCTCGTAGGAAAAATCGACATGGCCGGGGGTATCGATCAGGTTCAGCACGTAGGTCTCCCCGTTGCGGGCCTTGTACGCCAGAGAAACGCTCTGCGCCTTGATGGTGATTCCGCGCTCCCGCTCCAGGTCCATGGAATCCAGGACCTGCTCCTCCATCTCGCGCTCGCTCAGGCCACCGCAGTGCTGGATAAAACGGTCGGCCAGGGTCGATTTCCCGTGGTCGATATGGGCAATGATGGAAAAGTTGCGGACGTGTTGACGGTCGGTCATGGCAGAAATTCAGGGGCGCAGGCCCGGGCCCGGCATCCATGGTGTACCGGACGGAGAGCAGGCATGGTGGCCCCAGTGAGAGGAATACGCTTCCCTTGTCGGTGTAAGACCTGTGACGGCTGATCGCGGCCACCAGGCCGGAAAGTTAACTAGTTGATTACAATTGAGGTTTTTTATTATACACGTTCAGGACGGGAGGAAATACTCGCGCAAGCCCCGTTCATCGAGAAAAAAGCAGCACAACTCGGTATCGCCGGCGACCAGCACCGGTACCCGCTTGCCGTACCGGCTGACCAGCACGGGATCGTCATCGACGTCACACACGCTATATTCGAAACCCAGCGCGGGTTTCAGGCGCTCCAGCTCCAGTACCATGTCGTCACACAGGTGGCAGCCTGCGCGTGCAAATACCGTCAGATGGCGGGTCAAACCAGCCCCATGGCGGTCACCAACGCACTAATCAGCTATCCTCAGGCACCTTGATCGCAAGGAAAGTCGGGCTGCCGCCGCGCTGCACCAGCACCGCTACGGAGTCTCCGGCGGGCAGTGCCTCGACCAGCTCCTGGAACTGCTCACTGCTGTTGACGCTTGTGTTGTTGATACTGATGATGATGTCACCCTTGCGCACACCGGCATTGGATGCCACTCCGGCAACCAGCCGCTCTACCACCACGCCATTTGCCAGGTCGAGCTCCTGTTTCTGCTTGGCCGTCAGGTCCGAGATGGTGACACCGAGACGGTTGGTTTTTTCAATCACCGGCTTGTGCACCTTGGCAACCGCCTCGTCATCGGACAATTCACCCAGTTTAACCTTGATCTCGATCTGCTTGCGGTCGCGAATGATATCGACTGGCACAAACACACCCACCTTGGTGCTGCCGACTATCGGCGGCAGACTGGCCGAATCCTTGATTGCCCTGCTATTGAACGTGGTGATGACGTCACCTACCTTGAAGCCGGCTGCCTCGGCCGGGCTGTCTTCCAGCACCTTGGCTACCAGTGCGCCGCGCGGTTGCTTCATGCCGAAGGACTCGGCCAGGTCGAGGGTAATGTCCTGGATCAGCACACCCAGCCAGCCACGGCTGACATGACCCTTGGTTTTGAGCTGGTCGGCCACGTCCATCGCCACCTCGATCGGAATGGCGAAGGACAGCCCCATGTACCCACCGGTACGGCTGTAGATCTGTGAATTCACGCCGACCACCTCACCGTCCTGGTTGAACAGTGGCCCGCCGGAGTTGCCCGGGTTGATGGCCACATCCGTCTGGATGAAGGGCACATAGTTTTCTCGTGGCAGGCTGCGTCCCTTGGCGCTGACGATGCCGGCCGTCGCCGAGTAATCAAAGCCAAACGGCGAGCCGATCGCCAGCACCCACTCACCCACCTGCAGGGTACCGGACTTGCCGATCCTGGCAACCGGCAGGTCCCTGGCATCGATCTTGAGCAGTGCGATATCGCTGCGCTTGTCTGTGCCGACGACCTCGCCGCGCAACTCGCGCCGGTCGTTGAGTCGCACAATGATCTCAGCGGCATTCTTGACAACGTGGTAGTTAGTCAGCACGTAGCCATCGGCGGATATAATGAAACCGGACCCCAGTGACTGGGCATCACGCAGACTGGGCTCGCCTTGTTCCTGGTCGAAGAAGTACTTGAACAGTTCGCCGAAGGGGCTGTCCTCCGGCAGTTCCGGGATATCGAAACCCTCCGGCAGTTCCGACATGCCGCTTTTCACCTTCTGCGTGGTGCTGATATTGACGACGGCAGGGCCGGCCTCCTTGACCAGCTCGGTGAAACCGGGAAGCTGTCGTGCCTGGGCAGACTGCACCGCTACGAACAGGGACAGCATCATCCACAGGGGATAGCCAAAGAATTTACGGGTATTAAACATACTCATTTCTCCATACTACTTTAAAAAAAATACGACTGGCTACCAGCATCGAACAGCGCCCTGCTAGCCTACCATGGCAATCTGGTGACGCAGGACTACCGGCTGGTAACGCTCATCACGGTCAGACGCATGACTGAAAAACCTGAGCCAGGCAAGGCCGGCCAGCAGGCCGGTGACGGCGCCCACAATGCTTGCCAACTCGGCATGGCCCGGCAACAGGCCCATGCCGATATAGTGGCCTGCCAGGGCACCGGCCAGCAGGCCGGCCAGCGGCACCATGTAGACCGCCAGGGAACCGCGCACCAGGCTGGACTCCGATATCCCGATCACCACCTGCTCACCGGCCCGGGCACCAGCCCGGTTTAGTGCACGCACCGGCGAGCGCCGCCGCCCGAACAGCGATGCCAGTACCGAGGTGCCACAGCCATTCCGTGCACTGCATGAACCACACGTGGTGGCAGGCTCGGTTTCCACCCAGGCAAATTCACCCTCCACATCGACCACTCGACCGGTTTCCTCAATCATGCGCCGGCACCTGTCTGGTAGCGACCGATCTCGCCATCATCTCCACAGTCAGCGCCGGCACTTCGCCGACCACGGTGATCTGGTGACCATCAACAATGGCGCCGAAGGCATTCATTGCGCCCATACCCGACAAACCGCTGAATGCATCGTTGTCGGCCGACAGCGATTCGACGTAGACCGAAACGGTCGCCAACCCGTCACTGAAGACCATGTGCTCGGTGGCCTGCCCATCGGGCCGCATGCGCTTGCGCTGGTAGTGTGTCATGCTGAAGCCGTTCGGCACGCGGCCAACGAACCAGCGCGACTCGCCAGTCTGCGGCGTGGCCGCCTCCGAACCTGACTGGTGGTGCCAGGCATAGCCCTTGCCAGTGAGTGACGGTTGCAGGGCGGCATCGGAAACCGAGCTGCCGATGTCCAGCCGGGTAAACATGACCTGCTCGATGGGCGCGCCATCCGCCGCTGTCAGATCGGATTTGAGCAGCAGCTTGCTGTTCTGGTCGATCCAGAAGCGATAACCGTAACGGTACTCATCCCGGGGGGTGATGGCAACGATATGCGCCTGAAAGCCGGCCATGCGATCTTCGCCCAGGGTCTCGAAACGGTAATACCGGAGCAGGGAATCCAGGTCCTGCGGCACCATCGGCAACAGCTGGCGCGGCCGGCTCTGACCCACCATGACCGACTTGCTGTCCGACATGATGCAGGTGACCGACTCGTCGTCACGCAGCACCTCCCGTGCGCTGCCGGTCAGCGAGACCAGGCGTTCCTTTTCGCCTGTGCTTCCGCGCTGATGGATGATGCGCATGGCCTCCAGCTTGCCGTCGTGGAGGTAGACGAAGGTACCATCGTAGTTGAGGGTCTGCAGGGCACGGGACATGTCGCCCAGCCACTCGCGTGCCTGGTCCTGTGCAGAAGCATGACCTGCCGCCGCCAGCAATAGCAAGACCGGCCACCGCACTCCCTTATTTCCTGCCGTCACGACTTACTTCATTTCCGACAATGCGCACATAGGGAAGCATACCCTGCATGCCGCGGCTGACGGCATACTCGTTGTGGTTGACCATGTAGATATCGAGCTTCTTGCCCACCCGTGGCTGCACACCCGTGCCTGGCGCCTGCTGCACCCGCACATAGTCCTTGTCGGCCGGCACGGTTGCCAAAGCCGGTACCGACGGCACATCCTGGCGTGCCGACTGGATGGAGATGACTGCGACAATGGCCACCGAGGCGGCAATGGCCAGGCCGGCCACCGGCTTGACCAGCGCGCCGAGACGGGATCCGGCTAAGCCGCCCGAGCGAATGGCCGGTTCGTCATGCAGCGCGGCCTGTACCCGTCTGTAGAAGCCGGGATCGACCTGTGGCGGCAGGTGGTTCTGCAGCGCGTCGCTGACCAGCTGGTAAAGCGACAGTCGCCGCTGCAGGTCAGCGTCACGGCCAATGCGCCTGGCCAGCAGGGCCTGCTCCGGCCCGGTCAATTCATCATCAACCAGCACCGAAATCTGTTCGTATAACTTGTCTTTCATGTTCACTTGTCCGTATTCAACTATTTCAACAACGGTTGCAATTTGGTGTCTATCGCATCCCTGGCCCTGAAGATCCTCGAACGCACTGTCCCGATGGGACATTCCATGGTCTGGGCAATCTCTTCATAACTCATGCCTTCCAGTTCCCGCAGGGTTATCGCGGTCTTCAGGTCCTCGGGCAGCTCATCGATGGCCTTCACAATGGTTGACTGAATCTCGTCCCTGAGTATCAGGTGCTCCGGGGTGTCATACTCCTTGAGACCGGGGGCACCCTCATATTGTTCCGCATCCTGCGCATCGATATCGCCACTCGGCGGCCTGCGGCCTGATGCGACCAGGTGGTTCTTCGCGGTATTGATGGCAATCCGGTACATCCAGGTGTAGAAAGCGCTGTCACCCCGAAAGCGGTCCACGGCCCGATAGGCCTTGATAAAGGCCTCCTGGGCAACATCCATGGCCTCGTCGGGATCGCGAACATAGCGGTTGACCAGCTTGATGATCTTGTTCTGGTACTTGAGCACCAGGACATCGAAAGCCGCCTTGTCACCCTCCTGTACCCTCTCGATCAGCGCCTGATCTATGGTTCGTTCACCCATCCGGGTCCTGTCTCCTGTCAACCCGGAACCCGGTGATCCAGCCGAATAGACAATACTGGATACTGATAGTTCGCATGATTCATAATAATATTGTGGTTTTTCAACGGGTATCCCCGGCCTGGGGTAGTGGCGCTGGTCGCCCCTGGCGATGTCTGTTATTAATCATAGGCCTGTAACAGACATTACCCATTAAACAGGACTCACTCAAGCAATGGCGCCGGCAAATGACTTTGACGTACTGATCATCGGCAGTGGCGGTGCCGGCCTGAGTCATGCGCTGCATCTGCCGGCGGAGCTCAAGGTCGCGGTCCTGTCCAAGAGCCGGCTGCAGGAAGGCTGTACCCTGTATGCCCAGGGCGGGATCTCCGCCGTGACCCACCCGGAAGACAGCTTCGAGTCGCATATCGAGGACACCCTGATTGCCGGGGCCGGGCTCAACAAGCCCGAAGCGGTGCGTTTTGCCATCGAGAAGGCGCCCGAGGTGATCCGCTGGCTTATTGACCTGGGTGTGCCTTTCACCCGGCACACCAACAAGCAGGGGCAGCAGGACTTCCACCTGACGCGTGAGGGCGGCCACTCAAAACGCCGGGTACTTCACTCCCAGGATGCCACCGGCCGGGCCATAGAGGACACCCTGGTGGCCCGGGCGCGACTGCGTCCGAACATCACCCTGTTTGAACACCATATTGCCATTGACCTGATCACCGGCGCCAAGCTCGGCCTGGAGGAAAACCGCTGCCTGGGTGCCTACATCCTTGACCTCCAACACCAGCATGTCGAGGTGTTTGCGGCGCGCAATGTCGTGCTTGCCACGGGCGGCGCCAGCAAGGTCTACCTCTACACCAGCAATCCCGACACCTCGAGCGGCGACGGGATCGCCATGGCCTGGCGCGCCGGTTGCCGGGTCGCCAACCTGGAATTCAACCAGTTCCATCCCACTTGCCTGTATCACCCGAAGGCCAAGTCCTTTCTGGTTACCGAGGCGGTACGCGGTGAAGGCGGCCGCCTGCTGCTGCCCGATGGCGAACACTTTATGCGGCGCTTCGATGAACGCGGCGACCTGGCACCCCGCGACATCGTGGCACGTGCAATCGACCACGAAATGAAACGCCTCGGCCTGGAACATGTATTGCTGGACATCAGCCACCAACCGGCAGCATTTATCCGCGAACATTTTCCGAACGTCTATGCCCGCTGCCGCGAACTCGGGTTCGATATAACGATGGAGCCGATTCCGGTGGTGCCCGCCGCGCACTACACCTGCGGCGGCGTGATAACCGACCTCAACGGCAGGACCGACCTGCCCGGCCTGTATGCCATTGGCGAAGTGGCCTGCACCGGCATGCACGGGGCCAATCGCATGGCCAGCAATTCGCTGCTCGAGTGCCTGGTATTCGCGGCCGCTGCCAGCGAGGACATCGCCGCCCATATAAACGCGCTGACGCCGCCGCCATCACTGCCGGAGTGGGATGAATCCCGGGTCCGGGATTCCGATGAAGAGGTCGTGGTCAGCCACAACTGGGACGAGCTGCGTCGCTGCATGTGGAACTATGTGGGCATCGTGCGCACCAACAAGCGCCTGCAACGCGCCGCGCGGCGCGTGCAACTGCTACAGCAGGAGATCCAGGAGTATTACAGTAACTTCAGGGTATCCAACGACTTGCTGGAACTACGCAACCTGGCGCAGGTCGCAGAACTGATCATTCGCTCGGCCCAGCAGCGCAAGGAAAGCCGCGGGCTGCACTACAACCTGGATTACCCGGAGACCGACACCACCCGGCCACCGGCCGATACCATCCTCAGCCCGCCGACTGCGGCAGACAGCACTGACCGCAAGGCCTCATAGTCACCTGCAAGTATTTTCCGGATTTCGGCCCTTCGAACTGCGTGGGGCGTGCATTGCACGAGCATCATTTTCAGGCCGGAGAAAACCCGCCCGGATTGTTGGTAATGAAGTCGGGCAAGCCAGGCAGGCTCTTAGACAGTCGAGAAGTCGGGCGGTACTGCGACATCAGCGATTTCACACTGCACGTCGCTGACATTGGCATGGGCCGGGCCTTCCCTCAGCCAGGCCTGCAAGGTTTGCAAGGCAGCAGCATCACCGCAGGCCAGCACCTCCACACGTCCGTCAGGGAGATTGCGTGCATAGCCGGTGAGCCCCAACGCCACGGCCAGCTGGCGCGTCGAGGCACGGAAGAACACGCCCTGGACACGACCGGATACCAGACAGCGCCGACACACCATAGCGTCGCGCGGGCTAATTGGCAGCGGCAAGCCTGCCTTGCGTGGCGGGGTTCAGCGACGCACCGTTCATCTCACGCTTCTTGCGCTCCAGGAAGGCCTCGATGGCCGCGCCGGTTATCGGCCCCTCCTGCCGGGCAATGCGCTCGCCCTGGGGTGAGATGATGTAGGTCGTGGGCAGCCCCATCACCGGCCCGAGCGGGGTTACCGGGATCGGTTCCATCGGCAGGACAGGGTAGGTCATGAAATGGGTCTCCACGAAATCCCTCAGGTATTCCTTGTTGACCTCTTCAAAATTGACGCCCAGTACCACGGCATCATGGTCCTTGTGTTTATCATGGAACTCCACCAGGTCCGGAATTTCGTCCAGGCAGGGCGGGCACCAGGTTGCCCAGAAATTCACCACAACCCACTTGCCGCGAAACTCGGACAGCGAGCGCTGTTTGCCGTCAAGATCGGTGAGGATGAGATCCACATCCTCGGCAACCACGCCAAGCGATACCAGTAGCCCCACAAGAAACACAATAAACCGCATAACCTTACCCTCCAAATTTATCTAGTGATTATACCCTATCTGGAGACAACCCATCCGCCATTCGGTTCAGGCAAGCTATAAACCCCCGTATTTTCGGGCTAGAATCCATATCAAGCACACAGGTGTTTACATCATGGCAATCATTAGCAAACAGGACTTTATCGACAGCATCCGCGACGCGCTGCAATATATCTCCTATTACCACCCGCCTGATTTCATCCGTGCCCTGGATGCAGCCTACCAGGCCGAGGAGTCACCGGCAGCGCGCGATGCCATGGCGCAGATCCTGATCAACTCCAGGATGTGCGCCGAAGATCACCGGCCGATCTGCCAGGACACCGGCATCGTCAACGTCTTTCTCGAGATTGGCATGGACCTGCACTGGGACACGGACATGGGCATCGACGCCATGGTCAACCGCGCCGTGCATGATGCCTATACCGATCCGCACAACCCGCTACGCGGCTCCATTGTCGCCGACCCGGCCGGCGGACGCTGCAATACCGGCGACAATACCCCCGCGGTGATTCACAAGAACGTTGTGCCCGGTGACACCCTCGGGGTCACCGTGGCCGCCAAGGGCGGCGGCTCAGAAAACAAGTCACGCTTCACCGTCCTCAATCCCAGCGATGATATCGTCGAATGGGTACTGGAACAGGTCCCCACGATGGGGGCCGGCTGGTGCCCGCCCGGGCTGCTCGGTATCGGTATTGGTGGCACCGCCGAGAAGGCCATGCTGCTGGCCAAGGAGTCCCTGCTGCAGCCCATCGATATCCAGGCCCTGCGGAAGCGCGGCCCATCAAATCGTCTGGAGGAGCTGCGCCTGGAGATCCTCGACAAGGTCAACGCGCTGGGCATCGGCGCCCAGGGGCTGGGCGGCCTGACCACGGTACTGGACGTCAAGATCCTCGACTACCCGACCCATGCCGCCTCCAAACCGGTCGCCATCATCCCGAACTGCGCGGCCACGCGCCATGTGCATTTCACCCTCGACGGGAGCGGTCCCGCCCGGCTCGAGCCGCCGCGGCTGGAGGACTGGCCGGTGATCAGCCGTGACACCGGCACGGCAGCACGCCGGGTGCAGCTGGATACGCTGGACCACGAGGCCGTCAGCCTGTGGCAGCCGGGCGAGACCCTGTTGCTCAGCGGCAAGCTGCTGACCGGCCGCGATGCCGCCCACAAACGCATCATCGACCTGCTCGAGCGCGGCGAAACCCTGCCGGACGGGCTGGATTTCAACGGACGCTTTATCTACTACGTCGGCCCGGTCGACCCGGTGGGGGCAGAGGTGGTCGGCCCCGCCGGCCCGACCACTGCCACCCGCATGGACAAGTTCACCGATCAGATGCTGGAGAAGACCGGCCTGCTCGGGATGATCGGCAAGGCCGAGCGAGGCCCGCAAGCCGTACAGTCCATTGCCCGCCATGGTGCCGTGTACCTGATCGCGACCGGTGGTGCCGCCTATTTGGTCTCGAAGGCGATCCGCGCCGCACGCGTGGTTGCCTTCCCGGAACTGGGCATGGAGGCGGTGTATGAATTCGAGGTCGAGGACATGCCGGTCACAGTGGCCGTCGACGCGCGCGGTAATTCCGTACACGAAAGCGGACCCAGGGAGTGGCGCATGCGCATCGGCAAGATCCCGGTCATCAAGGCCTGACATCCGCACCGCATGGACGACCCGCGTCCGTTTCTGGGAGAATATCCGTTTCCACCGCAGCATGGACCGACAGTAACCATGACAGACGACATCACCATCTACCACAATCCGCGCTGCAGCAAGTCCCGCGCCACCCTGGAACTGCTGCGTGCGCAGGGGCATGAACCTCACATCATTGAATACCTCAAGGAACCGCCCAGCGAAAAAGAGTTGGCGGCAATACTCGAGTTGCTCGGACTGAAGCCGCGCGAGCTGATGCGCATGAAAGAGACCGAGTACCAGCAGGAAAACCTGGCCGACCCGGACCTGAAGGACAAGGACCTCATCAAGGCCCTGCACGAACACCCGCGCCTGATCGAACGGCCCATCGTGCTGGCCAAAGGCAAGGCCGCTCTGGGTCGTCCCCCGGAAGTCGTGCTGAAAATCCTTTGAACACAATATTCACCGCAAAGGCGCAAAGGACGCAAAGGAGAAAATTATTAATGCATGATTATTTTAGGGAATCTCTGATTTATTGATGCATCACGTCATTGCGAGCGCGATGTACATGGCGAAGCAGCCTTGTACATTAAGTGTCGCGAGAGGGCAGGAGCCCGAAGCGATCGCCGGGAGCGGCCAGCGAAGCAATCTCTGGACAGTACGATCAATCAGTTACAGATTGCTCCGTCCCGCCACGGCCTGCGGCCTCGCGGTCCTCGCAATGACGAATTGATCAGACCTTTCTTAGTTGGTATTGATTGTCTTTCTTTGCGTCCTTTGCGTCTTTGCGGTGAAATTATTTCTTTCGATAATGCTGACACATGCCCATGAATGAGATACTGGTTCTGTACTACAGCCGCTACGGCGCCACCGCGGAAATGGCCCAGCGCATTGCGCGCGGCGTCGAGGCGATACCCGGCTGCCAGGCCCGCCTGCGCACCGTGCCGCCGGTGTCGACCGTGTGCGAGGCTACGGACAGCAGTATCCCGGAGACGGGAGCACCCTATGTCAGCCTGGATGACCTGCGCGAATGCGCCGGCCTAGCACTGGGTAGCCCGACGCGCTTCGGCAACATGGCGGCACCGCTCAAGTACTTTATCGATTCGACCAGCAGCCTGTGGTTGTCCGGCGCCCTGGCCGGCAAGCCCGCGGCCGTGTTCACTTCAACCTCCAGCCTGCACGGCGGCCAGGAAACCACACTGCTGAGCATGATGCTGCCGTTACTGCATCACGGCATGCTGCTGCTGGGCCTGCCCTACAGTGAAACCGAGCTACTGACCACGCAAAGTGGCGGGACACCCTACGGTCCCAGCCATACCGCCGGGACCGACAGTAAGCTGCCACTGACAGATGAAGAGAAACACCTGTGCCGCGCCCTGGGTAAACGCCTGGCGGAGACCACGGCAAGACTTCAGGCCTCATAACCCGGACCGTGAGGTCATTGGGCCCGATTGAAACGATTAACGGATAACGCAGCCAGATTGCCAATCCGATCGACTTGACAATGACCCTACCCAGCACACGCTTTCTATATGGCCTGACATTGGCGGGCCACCTCGGCACCCTGACCCTGCTGGTCGCCTGGTACAGCTGGCTGGCGCCTTCAGGGCACTTCCCTGTCTCCCTGGTCTTACTGGTGCTGGTGCTGCCGTTGTTCGCGCCATTGCGCGGCCTGTTGCACAGGCGCCGTTACACCATCGCCTGGAGCTGTTTCCTCGCCCTGCTCTACTTCAGCCATGGCGTGGTCGAGGCCTATGTTTCGGAGACCTCGCGCCATCTGGGCCTGCTCGAGGTACTGCTATCCTCGCTCTGGTTCCTCTCCGGCATGGCCTATGTGCGCTTGACGGCATCACCCGCCTGACGGCGAGGCCTGACAAATCACGGTGAATAGCGCGCGTGTGCGGGATTCACAGCGCGGAGGGCATAACGTAGACTCGGCAAGATTAATCAATAACAATTCTGTTCCAATGCCATGAAACACAAGCTTGTCTACGGACTTTGCATCACTGTTTTTATGCTCACGGGCGCCGTGATCGCCTCGGTCGCACTCATGCTGTTCGAACGTCAGGATATCGGCCTGCTACAGCAACGTATCAGCGAACTCTCCGATGAAAATGCCGCCCTCCGACTCCAGCTTGAAGACGCGAATCGGTCAGGGCGTGCGACTGCAGGACGCCAAGAGGCGGAATGAAGCTTCCGCTCCCTGCTCACGCCCCTTACCTACATCCATGCAGGCAAAGCTTCCGCTCCCTGCTCACGCCCCTTACCTACATCCATGTAGGCAAAGCTCCAGGTTTTCCTGTTGCGAGATAGGCTCGGCTGTAAACCTGTAGGAGCGCCTTGCAGGCGCGATCGGGTATGGCGGTGCGCATAGCGCACCCTACGCGGGGATGGTCGGGTTTGGGGGGTCCCCATCTGTAGGAGCGCCTCGCAGGCGCGATGGTTTTATCTCAATAAAGATCGCGCCTGCAAGGCGCTCCTACAGTTTCCATGTAATTTACAAGAAAGCCCTGCGTGCAATGCTTCCGCATCCCCCTCACGACACCTGATCGAGCACAGACTTCACAAAGGGAATGGTCAGGCGGCGCTGCTCGATCATGGAGGCCTCGTCGAGGCGATCGAGCAGGTCGAAGACCGACGGCAGGTCCCGCGGAATACGTTTCAGGAGAAAACCTGCGGTCTCCTCGGGCAGTTCCAGCCCGCGCCCCCGGGCGCGATACGACAGGGCGGCGAGGATCTCGTCATCAGCCAGCGGCTTCAGGGCATAGGTCACACCCCAACCCAGCCTTGAGACCAGGTCCGGCAATTCAAACCCGGTGCGGCCCGGTCGTTGCGCAGCAGCAACCAGCAATGTGCTGCCGCTATCCCGCATGCGGTTGAACAGATCAAACAGGCCACGTTCCCAGTCACCATGCCCGGCAAGTGCCTGCGCATCATCCACGCAGACCAGATCCAGCTGCTCCAGGCCCTGGAATATCTCTGCTGAAACGCTCAGCAGCTCCTGCATGGGCAGGTAGCTGGAGGTCCGCTGATGTTCTGCTGCCAGGTGACAGGCGGCCTGCAGCAAGTGTGTCTTGCCCATACCGGCGGGACCGGCTAGGTAGACCAGCGACTCGCCTCGCCCAGCCGCGGCCGACTGCAGACTCTGTACGGCCTCCTGGTTCTGTCCGGGGAAAAAACTCTCGAAACGGGCACTGTCTTTCAGCGCCAGGCCCAGCGGCAATTGGGGGTGCATCACCGTGACTTTGCTATTGGCCACGCCGGGACCAGGCCCTGCGGCTCCAGGTCCAGACGTAATCAAAGCCACTCCACACAATCGTGACCAGAACGCTGTAGAACAGAGTATCCATCCACAGTGCCGGCAGCTCCCGGAAGGCCTGGGTAAACATGATTGCCAGTACCAGCAAAATCTGGGTCAAGGTATTCAGCTTGCTGACCAGGCTCGGTTCCGCCTCCAGCTGCTCAATACGCATGTTATACACAATCGCACCCGTCACTATGACCAGGTCGCGCAGAATCACCAGGCCCACCAGCCACAGCGGTATCAGCCCGAGCCAGCCCAGCGTGATAAACGAGGACACCAGCAGGAGCTTGTCCGCCAGCGGGTCCATCAGCGCACCCAGGCGGCTGGTCCAGTGGTAGCGCTTGGCGAGATAGCCGTCGAGGGCATCGGAAAACCCCGCCACGGCGAAGACCAGCAAGGCACTCCCGAAGTGCCCTTTCAACAGCAGCATGACGACCGGCGGCACCAGCAGAAAACGGAAAACCGTTATCAGGTTGGGCAGGTCGCTGGGTTTCACTGGCGTAACCGGTAACTGCCCGCTGTTCCCTTGGACGACGGTTCCAGTACCGTGCCGATGACGATGGTCTGCATCAGACCCTGAAGGGTGCCGTTGAGGTGCACGGCATAGTGCACGCTGGACCCGGCGACCTGTTCGACCTGGAATTGCCTGATCGCGGTTAACGAGGACAGGTAGTCATTGACGCGGGCATAGGCGGTGAGCGTGTTGATGTCATCCACCGTGATGCTAACCGCACCGGTATTGACACCGGGCCCGGAGACCGCCAGATGCGATGCCTGCCGATCGGCCGCATTATCGATACCCGACTGCAAAAGGCTTTCCAGCTGTTGCTCGCTGTCTGACCAGGACGAGGACGTGCCGGCGACCTGCATATCCCAGCGAGCAACCCAGCCCCCGGAGGGTGCCCGGTTCAGTCGGCCGATCAGGATTGCGCTCGGGTTGTAGCGCTCGGAGGCGGTCAGAACGCGCTCCAGGAAACCACCCCAGATATCGGTAAACCGCGCCCTGGACTGGTCCTCGAGGTCCATTAGTGGGAAGATCAAGGGCACGCCACGCTGCTGCGCTGCGGCCTGAATCTTCCGGTAAACCGCGCGGCTATCCTGTGCCGACACGATGTAACGCTCACCCCGGTCCTCGACGGCCAGCCACACCAGTGTATCCGGCCGCTCCGAATCACCCCAGTAGGACGCACCCTGCTGGCGTAATGCCGCGCGCACCGCATTGCCGTCAAAGCGCACCCGGATCTTCAACTCCGCCGGCCGGGTATCGGGCACCGTGTAGTAACGGTATTGCTGCACGTAGCGGGCAGGATCGGCCAGCATCGACTTCGCCGGCTCCTGCCCCAGCAGTTCACGCTGCCCGGTCACCCTGACCAGCACCTCGGCCAGTGCCCGTTGCATTGCCGCCGTGCGCTCGTCCGGCTGCTGGCTGGCGACCGTGACCTCGGACTCAAACAGGTCCTGGCCGGTGACCGCACCGGCAAGCACCGGCAGCAGGCCCGAAATGCAGGCGATGACGACATGGAGCCGCCTCCATCGACGCGATTTATCCATACCCCGTATCCATCCAAGCAGCAGAAAAAGGAAGCCCAAGCATACGGGTATCAACGGATTTTGGCCATAATAGACCGCACGCAGCGGTGTCAGTCTGCCGGATGCACTGCATCGTCGGGTTTACACCACTCGCGGCCGACCGCTACCATTAGTGCTGCTAACTACGGGAGCCCCAACGTGAGTGCGCAGGATAAAGGCACGGCCGCAGAACAATCCTCCGGTTCATTGAGTTATCGTGATTCCGGCGTCGACATCGACGCCGGCAACCGGCTCATCGACCGCATCAAGCCCGCCGTGGCACGCACCACACGGCCCGGTGTACTGGCCGGACTGGGCGGCTTCGGCGCACTGTTCGAGTTGCCCCTGGACCGCTACCGCAAGCCGGTGCTGGTCTCCGGCACCGACGGTGTCGGCACTAAGCTCAAGCTGGCGATCGACAGTGGCCTGCACAGCACCATCGGCATCGACCTGGTGGGCATGTGCGTTAACGACATCGTCGTGCAGGGTGCCGAACCCCTGTTCTTCCTGGACTATTACGCCACCGGAAAACTGGATGTCGAGGTCGCCTCCAGCGTCATCAGCGGCATCGCGCGCGGCTGTGAACTGGCCGGCGCGGCACTGGTCGGCGGTGAGACCGCTGAGATGCCCGGTATGTACGCAGCAAACGATTATGACCTTGCCGGGTTCAGTGTCGGCGTGGTCGAGAAGGACGCGATTATCGACGGCAGTGCCGTCCGGACCGGCGACAGCCTGATCGGGCTGGCCTCATCGGGCCCCCATTCCAATGGTTATTCGCTAATCCGCAAAATCATCGAGGTCAGCCACAGCCAGCTGGACGAAGAACTCGACGGCCAGTCGCTGGCGCACTGGCTGCTCGCACCGACCCGCATCTACGTCAAGCCACTGCTGTCCCTGTTCAACACCGTCAGTGTCCATGCCCTCGCCCACATCACCGGGGGCGGCCTGACCGAGAACCTGCCCCGGGTCATGCCGGAGGGCACCCGGGCGCAGATCGACACCCGCAGCTGGGAACGCGCGGCCATATTCGACTGGTTGCAGGACAAGGGCAAGGTCACCACGGACGAAATGTACCGCACGTTCAACTGCGGCATCGGCATGGTGGTGTGCGTCGACAAGGCCGACGAACAACAGGCCCTCGAGCACCTGCAGTCACAGGGCGAGCAGGCCTGGGTCATCGGCGGCATCGAACCCGGCGACGGCGCCCCCGATGTCTCCCTGGGAACATAGACACCTCCGGTCTGGCCCCAATCTGACCTGGCTATGACGCGTGCCGTCGACAATCTTTTGTCCATAGTGGTCCTGATCTCGGGCCGAGGCAGTAACCTCCAGTCGATCATCGACGCTGTTGCCACAGGCGAACTGCCGGTCGAGATACGTGCGGTGATCAGCAACAAACCGGATGCCTTGGGGCTGCAGCACGCCGTGCAGGCCGGCATCGCCACGCAAGTGGTCGACCACCGCCAGTACCCGGAACGCGCGGCCTTTGATGCGGCACTGCAATCCGCAATCGATGAATACCGGCCACAACTGGTGGTGCTGGCCGGCTTCATGCGCATCCTGACGCCGGCATTCGTGCACCACTACCGGGGCCGGATGATCAATATTCACCCTTCCCTGCTGCCCGAGTTTCCCGGTCTGAACACCCACCAGCGAGTGCTGGATGCAGGCAGGCAGGAGACGGGCGCTACCATCCACTTTGTCACCGAGGAGACAGACGGCGGACCGGCCATTCTGCAGGCAGGCGTGGCGGTGCTGCCCGGTGACGATGCCGACAGCCTGGCGGCACGGGTGCTGGAGCAGGAACACCGGATGTATCCTGTTGTCATACGCTGGTATGCCGAGGGCCGCGTGCGGCTGGACCCGGACGGACGAGTCCGGTTCGACGGCGCACCACTGAAACGACCCCGGCAGCTTGATTCCGAAGCGGGCGCCCCATGCTGAAACACAGGTACCGGACATTCACCCTTGCCATAATCTGCGCCCTGCTGGCCAGCACGGCCTTCGCATCAGCGCCCAAGGCGGCACCGCTGCCGGAATTCGAGGCCAGCTTCAAACTATCACGCGGCAGCCTGCGCATCGGCACCTCGACGCTCTCACTGAGCCTGGGAAAAGACGGCCACTATGTCTACGAGACCCGCAGCTGGCCCAGCCGCTGGATCTCCTGGCTGCTGAAGGACAAGCTGCATGAACTCAGCCGGGGCTACCTGGATGCCTCCGGGATACACCCTTTGTACTACCGCTACGAGCGCTCCGGCGGCGCCCGGGAACGTGAAGCCGAACTGCACTTCGACAGGGACCAGTCCAGCGTCGAGAACCATGTCGATGACAGCGTCTGGAAGATGGACGTCCCGGCGGGCACCCTGGACCGGCTGGCTTCGCAACTCGGGATAATGCTGGCGCTGCAGGCTGACAAAACGGATATGGCCTTCGATATCGCCGATGGCGGCAAGCTCAGGGAATACAACTTCAGGGTAGTGGCCAGGGAAACGCTGGAACTGCCTGCCGGTACCTTCGAAACCGTCAAACTGGTCAAGGTACGCCGCAACTCCAAGCGCGAGACCTACATCTGGTGCGCCCCTGAACTCAGCTACCTGCCGGTGCGGATCTGGCAACACGAAAAGGACGACGAATACCAGAGCGACCTGGAAAGCTTCAGCGAATCACTGCGCGTGAAACCGTAGATGCACAGACGGGCATGGCGGTTTCCCGGGAACATTAGTCATAACCGCAAAGGCGCAAAGGACGCAAAGGAACGCAAAGGAACGCAAAGGAACGCAAAGTCATACAACCACAATAGTGTAAACAAGCCGTCTTTTTCAGTTTTCAGCAGGCGCGCACCCAGGATTTATCACTATTGATTTGCTTTGCGCCCCTTTGCGTCCTTTGCGGTGAATGGACTCCCTACGTCTTTGGCAGGGTCACACCCTTCTGGCCCTGGTATTTGCCGCCGCGGTCCTTGTAGGAGGTCTCGCAGACCTCGTCCGACTCCAGGAACAGCACCTGGGCCACACCCTCGTTGGCATAGATCTTGGCCGGCAGCGGCGTGGTGTTCGAGAACTCGAGCGTGACATGCCCTTCCCACTCCGGCTCGAACGGTGTCACGTTAACGATAATGCCGCAGCGCGCATAGGTCGACTTGCCGAGGCAGATGGTCAGGACATTGCGTGGAATGCGGAAATACTCGACCGTCCGCGCCAGGGCAAAGGAGTTCGGCGGGATGATGCAGACGTCTGCCTTGACATCCACGAAGCTGTTGGCATCGAAGTTCTTGGGATCGACGATCGCCGAGTTGATATTGGTAAAGATCTTGAATTCATCGGAACAGCGGATGTCATAGCCATAGCTCGAAGTGCCATACGACACCAGCCGGGAACCGTCATCACTGTGCCTCACCTGACCCGCCTCGAACGGCTCGATCATGCCGTATTCCTCGGCCATGCGCCGGATCCACTTGTCAGACTTGATCGACATGGTCAGCCTTGAATACCTGTAGGATGGGCAAAGCGCAGCGTGCCCATCAAGCCGTAGTCATAAATAGAATGTTGGGCACGTCACTGCGCTTCTTTGCCCATATATGGTCTCCTCCCGTTTTGCAAGATTTTGCCTGGGCGGTGACAGGGACAGGATTGCTCTCATATATCCGGCCTGTTGGTGAGGAATT
>CAMYJI010000033.1 GCA_947258545.1 uncultured Ectothiorhodospiraceae bacterium | reverse complement strand
GCC
The DNA here is from genome assembly GCA_947258545.1 of uncultured Ectothiorhodospiraceae bacterium. Lineage (GTDB taxonomy): Bacteria > Pseudomonadota > Gammaproteobacteria > UBA9214 > UBA9214 > CAMYJZ01. Next base: position 26,086 of record CAMYJI010000033.1, on the reverse strand, counting down.
GGCAAGGCCGAGGGCGCCATGGATGCCGGCAACATGCTGAAACCGGCACTGGCACGCGGCGAACTGCATTGCGTGGGCGCCACCACCCTGGATGAATACCGCAAGTATGTCGAGAAGGATGCCGCCCTGGAACGGCGTTTCCAGAAGGTGCTGGTGGATGAGCCCAGCGTCGAGGACACCATCGCCATCCTGCGCGGGCTCAAGGAACGCTACGAGGTCCACCACGGGGTGGAGATCACCGATCCGGCGATCGTTGCGGCGGCCACGTTGTCGCACCGTTATATCAGTGACCGGCAGTTGCCAGACAAGGCCATTGACCTGGTCGATGAGGCCGCCAGCCGCATCCGTATGGAGATCGATTCCAAGCCCGAGGCCATGGACCGCCTGGAACGTCGCCTGATCCAGCTCAAGATCGAGCGCGAGGCCCTGAAAAAGGAGTCCGACGAGGCCTCGATCAAACGGCTCGATGCCCTGCAGCATGAGATCGGGACGCTGGAACGCGAGTTCTCCGATCTGGAAGAGATCTGGAAGTCCGAGAAGGCCGCCGTCCAGGGGGCGCACCATATCAAGGAGGAGCTCGAGCGTGCACGCATGGAGCTGGAGACCGCGCACCGGGCCGGCGACCTGACACGCGCCTCGGAACTGCAGTACGGGCGAATCCCCGAACTGGAGAAACAACTCGCCGCTGCCGGCAAGGCCGAGATGCAGGAGATGCAGTTACTGCGCAACAAGGTCAGTGACGAGGAAGTCGCCGAGGTGGTTTCGAAATGGACCGGCATCCCGGTGTCCAGGATGCTGGAGGGCGAGCGTGACAAGCTGTTGCGCATGGAGGAGGCCCTGCACGAGCGGGTGATCGGCCAGGACGAGGCGGTTATCATGGTCTCGAATGCCATTCGTCGCACCCGCGCCGGGCTGTCGGACCCCAATCGGCCGAATGGATCGTTCCTGTTCCTGGGGCCGACCGGTGTCGGCAAGACCGAGCTGTGCAAGTCGCTGGCGAACTTCCTGTTCGACACCGAGGAGGCCATGGTGCGCATTGACATGTCCGAGTTCATGGAGAAGCATTCCGTGGCACGGCTGATCGGCGCACCGCCCGGCTACGTGGGTTATGAGGAAGGCGGTTACCTCACCGAGGCAGTGCGGCGTAAACCGTACTCCGTCATCCTGCTTGACGAGGTGGAAAAGGCGCACCCGGATGTCTTCAACGTGCTGTTGCAGGTACTGGACGATGGCCGTCTGACCGACGGACAGGGGCGTACCGTGGACTTCCGCAATACGGTGATCGTGATGACCTCGAACCTGGGCAGTCAGATGATCCAGGAGATGGCGGGTGCGGAGAACTACGAGGCGATGAAGGCCGCGGTCATGGAGGTGGTCGGCAGTCACTTCCGTCCGGAATTCATCAATCGCATCGATGACGTGGTCGTGTTCCATCCGCTGGGACGCGAACAGATCCGCACCATCGCCGGCCTGCAGATCGAGATCCTGCATCAGCGCTTGCGGGAACGTGATATTGGCCTGGTGCTGACGGATGCCGCGCTCGACCTGCTGGGCGAGGCCGGCTTTGATCCGGTCTATGGCGCACGACCGCTGAAGCGGGCCATCCAGAGTCAGCTGGAAAATCCGCTGGCGCAGGAGATCCTGGCCGGGCGCTTCGGGTCCAATGACGTCATCCACGTGGATGCGATAGACAATGCGCTGTCCTTTACGCGTTCAACCGGCAAGGAGGCATCGGCGGCCTAGGTTGCCGCTGCCTTGGTGTCGCGCGCATTCATCCTGCATTGTCGTGTCTGTCCGCCTGGCTGAAATTGAAATAAACGGCCAGTCCTGGGATTGTATGTACTAAGGAGTACGAAAATATCCCGATATTCCGGGCCAGGCACCCGCCCCATTGGTTCGTGCCTGCAGACGTGCTGTATCAGTATCGTTATACTGCACGTCTGAATAATTGACTATCTGACCTCCTTTATTCGCAGTGCGCCAACCGGACAAACCATTATTTCATCAGCTCGGCCTGTTGCTGGCGATGCTGGCTGTCTGCGGTTACATCTATATACCAGGGCTGGATGGCCCTTTGCTGCTGGATGACTATCCCCAGTTGTCTCCCCTCATGGATGCCCATACAGATGGTTGGCATAGCCTGGTGGGCAATCATCTGTTCAGTAATAGCGGTCATTTTGGCCGCCCTGTTTCCATGGCCAGTTTTATCTATAACGCCGCGGTGCACGGATCTGACACCTGGTACTGGAAGGCCACGAATGTGCTTGTCCACCTGGTGAACGGATTGCTTGTATTTTTTCTGGCGAAGGCTCTTGTACAGGCAAGCAATGGTTTGATGTCCTCAACCCGGGCTGGCTGGTGGGCAGTGCTGCTGGCTGGCTTGTGGCTGTTACACCCATTGCATATCAGTACGGTGTTATACACAGTACAACGGATGGCCCAGCTTTCTTCGCTGTTTATCTTCGCCGGACTGTTGAGTTATAGCGTCGGTCGACAACAGCAGATTGGTGCTACAGGCAAAGGCTGGGGCTATATTGCAGCCGCATTCCTGGTGCTTTTCCCCCTGGCTGTACTCAGCAAGGAAAATGGCTTGTTGTTTCCGTTGTTTGTCATGCTGATCGAGGTGCTGGTATTCCGTTTGGCCGGCTCTCCTGCAGTCCGCCGGATCCTGGTGCGGTTACTGTACCTGACAGTGCTGGTACCGGCTGTGCTCGCACTGGTCTATCTGGTCATGCGCTTCGATAGCCTGATGAGTGGGGAATACCTGCTACGCGAGTTTACGCTCACGGAGCGGGTGCTGACCCAGCCGCGTATCCTCTTTTTGTATCTGTACCAGGTGTTCGTTCCACTAGCAGGCAACATGGGTTTTTATCACGACGATGTCGCTGTTTCACGTGGCTTGCTTGAACCTGTCACGACGCTGTTCTCCCTGGTTGCCTTGGCGGGCCTGCTCTATGTGGCCTGGTGGAGCCGTAGAAAACAGCCATTGGTATCTCTGGGTATCCTCGTTTTTTTTGCCGCACACTTGCTCGAATCGACTATATTCCCGCTCGAGTTGATGTTTGAGCACAGAAATTATTTCGCAATATTTGGTGTCGCGTTGGCGTTGGTCGGGGTGTTGGTCGCAATGCCTGTCCGGCCACGTGTGATTACTGTCACTGGTTCTGTCCTGGCGGTTATTCTTGTCTTCCAGACGGGAGTTCGCGCAAGTATATGGGGATCATATGATTCATTGGTCAGGCATATGTACGAGACGCATCCGGATTCAAAAAGAGTCGCAACCATTGTCGCGAATGCCTACGCAGATGCTGGTCAGTACCCGCAAGCGCTGGAGGTGTTGAGCAGGCATGATGATGCCGGTTTCAGGATAAACCGGTTGCACGTGGCCTGCCTTGAAAATCAAAGACTCGGGGATGAGGCGCTGAGACGAGAAACGGAATTATTGCAGGGTTTGATTGCAAGCCATGCAATGACGGGACTGATCAAGATCGCCAATCTCGGTCTGGATGAGAAATGCAGTTTCTCCGGCGGCCTTTATCTGGATCTGCTGGACAAGGCATTGTCCTTGCCTATGCGCGGTGACAGGGCAATGAAGTTGCTTATGTATCGTGCGCATTTTCAGCACCGGGAAAATGATCTTGAGGGCGCGTTACTGTCACTGGAAGAGTCCTATAAGCGCCAGCCAGGCACCCCAATGCCCCTGTTTCTGGCTACGGAATGGTTGCTTGATGAGCGCCAGGTGGAGCGTGCGCGTGAACAGTTTCAACGTGCGATGCGGGTGGCTGAGGGGTCACACAATGACTACTCCAGTCTGAGTGAGCCCATCAAGCAGCGCTTCTCCGGGCTGGTGGACTGAGGCATCAAATCTGTCAAACCCTTGACAGAATCCTGTCCAGTGTCCTGTGGGGCAATAACCGTTTGAGCGTAGCAAACAGGTAGGTCGGAAAGGTCACATAATAGCGCGCCCTGGGTTGCCGGCTCTCCAGTGCATGGATGACTTTCTTCAGGACGGCCTCGGGCGGCAGGGTAAAGGGGACCGCGGGCCCTTCCTTTGTAAGGCGCTGTTCCATCGCCAGGTAGCTGTCTCGATGAACACTTGCTTGCGTATCGATGTTGCGCTTGAAGGCGGCATAGGCATTGGCTCGGAAGCGGCTGATGATCGGTCCCGGTTCAACCAGTACCACGTGGATGTCGGTATCGCGCAGTTCCAGGCGCAGGGTGTCCGCCAGTCCCTCCAGCGCATACTTACTGGCGTTGTAGGCACCGCGAAAGGGCAGGGCAACGAAACCCAGCACCGAACTGTTGTGAATGATGCGCCCATGGCCCTGCCGGCGCATCACCGGAAGTACCCGGTTGGTCAGTTCGTGCCAGCCGAGCAGGTTGGTCTCGAACTGCTCGCGCAGGACCGTGCGTGACAGGTCCTCGACCGCACCCATTTGACCGTAGGCGCCGTTGTTGAACAGGGCGTAGAGACGCCCCCGCGTGCGTGTCAGGACTTCATCGACAGCCGCCGCGATTGATTCCGAATCCCTGAGGTCCAGTGGCAGGCTTTCCAGTCCGTCGGCCTGCAGCCGTTCGACATCCTCCGGCTTGCGTGCGGTGGCGAACACGCGGTAGCCGCGCGCCACCAGGCCGTCGGCCACGCAGCGGCCGATTCCCGATGAGCAGCCGGTAATGAGTACACATCTGTCAGTCATTATGAGGGGTAAGCCCTTGTTGTGTTGCAAGGTTATCAGCTACGAATTGTGGCCGGTCGAATGTCATATGGCCGTTGAAATAACGGCGTCATTACGGCCGGATCAGGATAACTGCTTGAATCAGGAGCCAGTATTTCTTAGTATCGCCCCACATACAAGATTAATGAAATGCCAATAAGAATTTCAGGAGGAGTGAAATGATCAGAACCAAATTAATACCCTCTCTTGTCTGCGCCGGACTTGCCGTGGCTCCCCTGTTTGCCGATGCCAAGGGGCTGGAATATTCCTATGCGGAAATCGGCTATTCAAATCTCGATGCCGACAGCGCGGATGCGGATGGTGTGACGGCCAGGATCTCCTTTGCGGCATTGGATTATGTCCACGTCAAGGCCGAGTATTCACGTCTTTTTGTTGATGATATCGAGGGTACGACCAGTGACGATGTTGACTTCGACCGCTTTGTAATCGGGGTCGGTGGTAATTATTCGGTAACCGACACCATCGATGTACTGGGTACGGTCAGTTATGTGGATGCTGAATTCACCGGTGATGTAAAGGAATCGGAAGAGGGTGTACAGGTCGAGGCCGGGGCGCGTGCCATGGTCGGTAAGAAGGCGGAACTGAATGCCAGCGTCATCTACCTGGACGTGGGGGATTTCGATGACACCGGATTCGGCGTCGGTGGGGTCGTGAAGCTGAAAAAGAAGTTCTCTCTCAGCGCCAATGCCCGGGCTTTCGATGAGGATGACCAGATCGAGTTCTTTGTCGGTCTGCGCGTGAATTTCTGAACCTGCAGCTGTTTCAAACAAAAAAGCCCGCCATCGGCGGGCTTTTTTATGCCCTGTCCTGTTGTCTCCATGATTCCTTGATTGCTGCATTCTAAATATTGTAGGAGCGCCGGCCTTCGGCGCGATTTTTTATAAATGTGTATCGCGCCGAAGTCTGTAGGTTGAGATGGGCAAAGCGCAGCGTGCCCAACATGGGAGTTCCCGTCATTATGTTGGGCACGTCGCTATCACTCCTTTGCCCATCAACCTACACAGATGATCACGCCTGCAAGGCGCGCTCTTGCTATACCGGTTGCAGGGCCGGCTGCTTGTCGGTCTCAAGTTCGTGGCGGGCCTCTTCCTGTTGCAGCGCCCACAGGCGCGCGTACATCCCTTCGACGGTCAACAATTCCTGGTGGGTTCCCTGTTCCACGATGCGCCCGGCATCCATAACCAGTATGTTGTCGGCGTCCACGATGGTGGACAGCCGGTGTGCGATAGCCAGAGTCGTATGATGGGCGGCGACCTTGCGCAACGCCTCCAGGATCATTTGTTCGGAGTGTGAGTCCAGACTGGAGGTGGCCTCGTCGAATACCAGGATGCGCGGATTCTTGAGGATCACCCGGGCAATGGCGACGCGCTGTTTCTCGCCGCCGGAGAGTTTCAGTCCGCGTTCACCCACCACCGTTTCGTAGTCCTGGGGCAGGGACATGATGAAATCATGGATGTTGGCCAGCCGGGCGGCCTGCTCGATTTCCTCGCGGCTGGCACCGGGCCTGGCATAAGCGATGTTGTAGTACAGTGATTCATTGAACAGAACGGTGTCCTGCGGAACGATGCCGATCACGCGGCGCAGGCTGTGCTGGGTCACCTCGCGGATATCTTGCCCATTGACCAGAACCCTGCCGGAACTGACGTCATAGAACCGGAATAGCAGCCGTGCCAGGGTGGACTTGCCGGCCCCGCTGGGCCCGACAACGGCGACCTTCTGGCCCGGTGCAATCCGGAAGCTGATGTCATGCAGGATGGGGCGGTCCTCTTCATAGGCAAAGGAGATGTTCTCGAAGCGGACCTCGGCACTGCCGGCGTCGAGTTCCCGGGCATCGGGGCGGTCGGTGACCTCGGGCCGGCTTTCCAGGACATCGAACATCAGTTGCATGTCCGTCAGCGCATGCTTGAGCTGGCTGTAGATGATGCCCAGGAAGTTCAGCGGGATGAACAGTTGCAGCAGGAAGGCATTGACCAGCACCAGGTCACCCAGGGTCATGCTGCCGTCGACGACGCCGCGGGCGGCCAGGATCATGATCAGGGTGACTCCGATGGCGATGATGGTCGCCTGCCCGAAATTCAGCGCCGACATCGAGGTCTGGCTGTTCACCGCCGAGGTCTCCCAGCCTCTCAGGCTGTCATCGTATCGCCGCAGTTCGTAGTCCTCGTTACCGAAATACTTCACAGTCTCGTAGTTCAGCAGGCTGTCGATGGCCTGGGTATTGGCCTTCGAGTCCTGGGCGTTCATCGATACCCGGAATTTCATCCGCCATTCCGTGACCACCATGGTGAAGACGATATAGATCACAACAGACACGAAGGTGATGACGGCGAACCAGACGCTGTAGCGGGACAGCAGGATGGCCGCGATCAGGGTGATCTCGACCAGGGTCGGCAGCAGGCTGAAGACCATGTAGTTCAGGAGGGAGCTCACGCTGCGGGTGCCGCGTTCGATATCGCGGGACAGGCCACCGGTCTTGCGTTCCAGATGGTAACGCAGCGAAAGCCTGTGCAAGTGCTCGAGGACCTTGACCGAGATGCTGCGCGTGGCGCCGTGGCGTACCCGTGCGAATACCGAGTCGCGCAGTTCGTTGAACAGGGAGCTTGCCAGCCGCAAGCCGCCATACATGACTAGGAAGGCCAGCGGTAATACCAGCATGACACCTTCCCTGTTCTCCAGGCTGTCGACGATGTCCTTCAACACCAGCGGGATACCCACATTGGCGACCTTGGCCAGCACCAGGAACAGCAGGGCAAACAGTACCCGCCCGCGGTAGTCCCAGAGAAACGGCGTCAATGCCCGCAGGGTCTTGATGTCCGTGGCGCTGCTGGGCATGGTTGTCGGGTGGGTGTGCATTGACGGGCGGTTACCGGGGTGAAGGGTCTGGAGGCTATTGTCACAGAATCGCGGATGCCACGAAACCGCGGGAAACCATCGTACCGGCAGTGTTTTTCCGGGGCGGCGGCGTTAACACCTGCCCGGGCCGGGGGGCTATAATACCGGCCGCTTATCAACGACGATGGGCAATTATAAAGTAAGTTACCTGAGTAGAGGGTCTGACATGCCAATCTATGAATACCGTTGCGAAGCATGCGGGCATTACCTGGAAACCCTGCAGAAGATCAGTGATCCAGCCCTGACCGACTGCCATAAATGCGGGCAGCCGACCCTGAAAAAGCTGGTATCCGCTTCCGCGTTCCGTCTCAAGGGCAGCGGCTGGTACGAGACCGACTTCAAGACCGGCAGCAAGAAGAATGTCGTGCAAGCGGATAAGACGGGTTCCTCCAGCAGCAAGTCCGGCGGCAAGTCCGGTTCCACTGCATCGACCAAGAAATCGACCGGTAGCTGACCTAGCCCGCATTTCTCAGCGGGCGGCCGTAGATCCACATTGGGTACTGATGTAATAAAAAGCGTGGAGATCAGGAACAAGGCCGCGTGTATTAGAGTGTTGCCTATCCTGGCCCTGGCTGGTTCTCGCGCATCCGGACTTGTGCTTCACTCAAGTGGTAGCTACGGCTACCACTTTCGCTCCAGCACGGCGTCCGGACACACGAGACCTGCGCCAGCATCCGGGATCCCGGTGAGAAATGCGGGCTATCGCCATCCCGCGTGGCCGGGCCCGCTTGTTGCGCTGGCTGCGACCACCCCGTACCATTCCGCGTTTCCCATTGTGAAATAACAGGTTGTTAGCAATGCGCAGCATCTATTGTGGTGAATTGAACACATCCCACCTTGACCAGGAGGTCACGCTCTGTGGTTGGGTACACCGCCGTCGTGACCATGGCGGAGTGATCTTCGTGGACTTGCGCGATCACCACGGGCTGGTGCAGGTGGTCTTCGATCCGGACAGGGCAGAGATCTTCGGCACGGCGGAGCGTATCCGCAACGAATATGTCCTGCAGGTGAAAGGGCGGGTGCGTAACCGCCCGGAGGGCACCGTCAACCCCGACCTGCCGACCGGTGAAGTCGAGGTCCTGGGGCTGGACCTCAGCGTTCTCAACCCGGCCGAGACACCCCCGTTTCAGCTGGATGACGACGACATACAGGACGAGACCCGGCTGCGCTACCGCTACATCGACCTGCGCCGTCCGGAGATGCAGGAGAAACTGCGGCTGCGTGCCCGGATCACCCGCAGCCTGCGGGCGTTCCTGGACGAACGCGACTTTGTCGATGTCGAGACGCCGATATTGACGCGCTCGACCCCGGAGGGCGCACGCGATTACCTGGTGCCCAGCCGTATCCATGTCGGGGAGTTCTATGCCCTGCCGCAGTCGCCGCAGTTGTTCAAGCAGCTGCTGATGATGGGGGGCATCGACCGCTACTACCAGATCGCGCGCTGTTTCCGTGATGAGGATCTGCGTGCCGACCGGCAACCGGAATTCACTCAGATCGATATCGAGACCTCATTCATGGATGAGGATGCCATCATGTCCCTGATGGAGACCATGGCCCGTGAATTGTTTGCCGAGGTCCTGGATGTGGCGCTGCCCGACCCGTTCCCGCGCCTGAGCTATGCCGAGGCGATGGACCGGTTCGGGACCGACCGGCCCGACCTGCGTATTCCGCTGGAGCTCGTCGACCTGGGCGACGTCATGAAGGACGTGGAATTCAAGGTCTTTGCCGGGCCCGCCAATGATCCGCGTGGCCGGGTGGCTGCCCTGCGGGTGCCGGGTGGCGCCGCGATCAGCCGCAAGGACATCGATGACTATACCCGCTATGTCGGCAACTACGGCGCCCGGGGCCTGGCCTATATCAAGGTCAACGAGGTCGCGGCCGGGCGTGACGGCCTGCAGTCTCCGATCCTGAAATTTCTGCCGGACGACGTGGTCTCGGCCATCGTGGCGCGCACCGGGGCCGGGGATGGCGATCTGATTTTCTTCGGTGCGGACCGGGCCAGCGTGGTCAATGAGTCGCTGGGAGCCCTGCGCGTCAAGCTGGGACATGACCGCGGCATGGTCGAGGGCGACTGGGAGCCTCTCTGGGTGGTGGACTTCCCCATGTTCGAATGGGACGAGAAGGCCAATCGCTGGATGGCCCTGCATCACCCGTTTACCGCCCCCAATGTGGATGATCCCGCGGCGCTCGGGGAGAACCCGGGCACCAGCCTGTCACGGGCCTATGACATGGTCCTGAACGGCACCGAACTGGGCGGCGGCTCCATCCGTATCCACCGGACCGAGCTCCAGCAGGCCGTGTTCAAGCTGCTGGGAATCGGTGATGAAGAGGCCCGCGAAAAGTTCGGTTTCCTGCTGGACGCGCTCAAGTACGGCTGCCCGCCGCACGCCGGTATCGCCTTCGGCCTCGACCGCCTGGTGATGCTGATGACCGGTGCAAGCTCGATCCGTGAAGTCATGGCCTTCCCGAAGACACAGACCGCGGCCTGTCCGCTGACACAGGCACCCTCGGCCGTCGCCACGGGTCAGTTGATCGAGCTCGGTATCCACCTGCGCAAGCCGCCCGAGGTTGACGGCTGATTTTCTGCCCATAAAGGCCGCATACCCGTAGGAGCGGTCGCCTGACCGCGATGTGACGAAATAAACATCACACCGGAGGTCGGCGCTATACCTGTAGGAGCGGTCGCCTGACCGCGATGCGACGAAATAAACATCACACCGGAGGTCGGCGCTATACCCGTAGGAGCGGTCACCTGACCGCGATGTGACCAAATAAACATCGCGCCGGAGGTCGGCGCTCCTACAACGCTTTATTATCTTTGTGGTTGATTATTGAAAGATTCAAACTACAAACGTCCCGAATCGGTCCTCGTTGTCGTCCACACCAGCGCGGGCGAGGTGCTGATGCTGCAGCGCCGACAGCCTGCGGATTTCTGGCAATCGGTGACCGGCAGCCTGGAGTGGGGTGAATCACCATCAGCTGCCGCACGCCGTGAACTTCGCGAGGAAACCGGGCTGGAGACGGACATCATCGACTGCCACAAGACCTACCGTTTCCCGATCCATCCGGCCTGGCGGGCGCGGTATGCGCCGGGCACGGAATCCAACCTCGAACACGTCTTCCGTGCTGAATTCGCCAGCCGACCCGAGGTCAGCCTCAATCCACGCGAGCACCGGTCATACCGCTGGCTGCCGTGTGAGGCGGCCGCAGCACTCGCCAGTTCCTGGACCAACCGGGATGCCATAATGGACTCAGTGGTGCAGCAGCCTGGCGGGTCATAATCATGTCGGAGACCGTGGTACTTGTGCATGGCGTCCTGGTGAACGGCAGGGAACTGTTTCTGCTCGCCCGGCGGTTGCGGCAATGCGGTTTCAACCCGGTCGTCTTCGATTACCCGTCACGTCAGCGCACTGTTGAGCAGAATGCCCAGGCGCTGGTGAGCTTCATCGAGGCATTGCGGGAGCCGGTGGTCCACCTGGTGGGTCACAGCCTGGGCGGACTGGTCATCCTGCGCGCCCTGGGGATGCGTCCGGACCTGCCGCCCGGGCGGGTCGTGCTGCTGGGTTCCCCGGTCTGGGGCAGCGGGGTTGCCCGGCGCCTGCAGCGCGCGGTGTGGGGGCGCTGGTTGCTGGGGCGGAGTACCGAGGGCGGGCTGCTGGGAGCTACACCGGACTGGGATGGCCGTCGTGAACTCGGGATCATCGCCGGTCGCCGGCCCATGGGGATGGGGGTGTTCCTGGGCGGGTTGGACGGCGCACATGACGGCACCGTCGGCGTCGCGGAAACACAGTTGGACGGGGCGCATGCGGCCATTGTCCTCGATACCACCCACACCGGCCTGGTGTTTTCGCGGCCGACCGCCGAGCGGGTCTGCCGCTTCCTCAAGCAGGGCCATTTCGACACGCCTGTGGCAAACGTCTGATTCTGCAGGGGCAAGAGCGCGGGATTTTCCGTTCCCCGCTTATCTCTCCGGCCCGGCGGTGTTAAACTTCCGGCAGTTTGAATGACAAGGCAGGTGAAGATGGCAGGACACAGTAAATGGGCCAATATCCAGCATCGCAAGAACGCCCAGGACGCCAAACGCGGCAAGCTGTTTACCAAGTTGATCCGCGAAATCACGGTGGCGGCGCGCATGGGGGATCCCGACCCCAACTCCAATCCGCGACTGCGCCTGGCCGTGGACAAGGCCCTGGCCGGCAACATGACCAAGGACACTATCGAGCGTGCAATCAAGCGCGGCTCGGGTGCGCAGGACGGGGAGAACTTCGAGGAGATCCGCTACGAGGGTTACGGTCCCGGCGGCGTGGCCGTCATGGTCGATTGCATGACCGACAACCGCAACCGTACCGTGGCCGAGGTGCGTCATGCCTTCTCCAAGGCGGGCGGCAACCTGGGGACCGATGGTTCCGTGGCCTACCAGTTCACCAAGACCGGGATCCTCAGCTTCCCGATCGGCAGTGATGAGGACCAGATCATGGAGGCCGCGCTCGAGGCCGGCGCCCATGACGTGATCGCTAATGAGGACGGCTCCGTCGATGTGCTCACCGAACCGGACCAGTTCGTCGACATCAAGGAGGCCATGGTGGCCGCGAACCTGGACCCCGAGCAGGCGGAGGTCACCATGCGGGCGGCCAATTCGACCCCGCTGGAGCTGAACGACGCGGAAAAGATGGTGCGCCTGCTCGACACCCTGGAAGATCTCGACGATGTGCAGAATGTCTATTCCAACGCGGACATCTCCGAGGATGTGCTGGCACAGCTGGGGTGACACAACTTGATAAACCTAAAGACGCACGACTGCAGGGATACAGGGTAATTCTTCATATGCCTATTGCGACATCTGATTCTGTAGGAGCGCCTCGCAGGCGCAATTCGAGGATGTGCAACAGGCCCGGCCGCACACACGTAGGAGCGCCTTGCAGGCGCGATAACTCAAAAGAATCGCGCCTGCAAGGCGCTCCTACAATCAATATATTTGAATAGCCGTAAAAGGACTAACATTGGGGCCTGCGCAGGTAAGATTGGATATTGATGATTATTTCCACTGGATTAATTTACGGCGATCGTCCTGAATGACCCGCATCATCGGCATAGATCCCGGCTCGCGGGTCACCGGTTACGGGATTATCGACCAACTGGGTCAGCAGATCCGTTATATCGCCAGCGGCTGTATCCGCACCCGGGGCGAGGCGCTGGCCGAACGGCTAGGGATGATCTTTACTGGTGTAAACCAAGTGATCGACGAATACCTGCCGGAGGAAATGGCGGTTGAACAGGTCTTCATGAACAAGAACGCGGATTCCGCCCTGAAGCTGGGCCAGGCACGGGGTGCCGCCATTTGTGCCGGTGTGACCCGCACGCTCCCGGTAAGTGAATACGCCGCCCGGGAAATCAAACAGGCGGTGGTCGGCAAGGGCGGCGCCACCAAGGAGCAGGTCCAGCACATGGTCCGGGTACTGCTGTCACTCGACAAGCCACCACCAGGCGATGCCGCCGATGCCTTGGCCGTGGCCATCTCCCATGGCCACATCCGCGAGACCCGCAGCCGGGTGGATATCATGCAACGCCCGCAACCGGGACTGCCCGGATGATCGGGCGGCTGTGCGGCAAGATCCTCGACAAGCAACCGCCGCAGTTGCTGCTGGACGTGCACGGCGTCGGCTACGAGGTCGAGGCGCCGATGACCACCTTTTATGAGCTGCCATCGGTGGGTGACGAGGTCACCCTGTTCACCCACCTGGCGGTGCGCGATGACGCCCACACGCTCTACGGCTTTGCGAAAATCACGGACCGCGACCTGTTTCGCGGCCTGTTGCGCGTCAATGGTGTGGGCGCCAAGCTGGCGCTCACCATCCTCTCCGGCATGGACGCGAATGACTTTGCCGGCTGCGTCCAGAACGGTGATGCGGCCGCACTGGAGCGCCTGCCGGGTGTCGGCAAGAAGACGGCGGAGCGCCTGATCATGGAGATGCGTGACCGTCTGGAAATGCTCACTCCCGTGAAGGTGGGCAAGGCACCGGCCGGCAAGGGCCGTGCCATCATTGCCAACCCGACGGAGGAGGCCGTGTCCGCCCTGATCGGCCTGGGGTACAAGCCGCAGGAGGCGAGCCGCATGGTGCGTAGCGTCGAGACGGTCGACCTGTCCTCCGAGGAGATCATCCGCACCGCCCTGTTGTCCACCCTGCAATAACTTGATTCAGGCCCCGGGAGAACCGACACTAGCATCCTATGATTGAAGCCGATCGACTGGTCACCCCCAAGGGCTCTCAGGAAGAAGAGGCCCTCGACCGCAGTGTCCGCCCACAGTCCCTCGGGGATTACGTGGGGCAGCCGCAAGTCTCTGAACAAATGGAGATTTTTATACAGGCGGCACGCCAGCGCAACGATGCCCTGGACCATACCCTGATCTTCGGCCCGCCGGGCCTCGGCAAGACCACCCTGGCCCATATCATCGCCAACGAGATGGGCGTGAACCTGCGCCATACTTCGGGGCCGGTGCTGGAGCGGGCCGGGGACCTGGCCGCCCTGTTGACCAATCTCGAGGCCCACGACGTCCTGTTCGTGGACGAGATCCACCGGCTCAGCCCGGTGGTGGAGGAGATCCTCTACCCGGCGCTGGAGGATTTCCAGCTGGACATCATGATCGGCGAAGGCCCGGCGGCGCGCTCCATCAAGCTGGATCTGCCGCCCTTTACCCTGGTCGGTGCGACCACGCGGGCCGGCCTGTTGACCTCCCCGCTGCGCGACCGCTTCGGCATTGTGCAGCGGCTGGAGTTCTACAACACCCGCGACCTCTCAACCATCCTGCAGCGCGCCGCCGGCATCCTCGGTATCGCGATCGATGCACAGGGCGCCATGGAACTGGCGCAGCGCTCGCGCGGGACACCGCGTATCGCCAATCGCCTGTTACGGCGGGTGCGAGACTATGCCGAGGTCAAGGCCGACGGCCGCATCACCGAGGAGATGACGGCCCGTGCCATGGACATGCTGAACGTCGACAAGCAGGGTTTCGATGCCCAGGACCGCAAGTTGCTGCTGACGATCATCGAGAAATTCGATGGGGGGCCGGTCGGCGTGGACAACCTGGCGGCGGCCATCGGGGAGGAGCGCGGCACCATCGAGGACGTGCTGGAACCCTATCTGATCCAGCAGGGCTTCATCATGCGCACCCCGCGCGGGCGAATGGCGACGCGCAACGCCTACCTGCACTGCGGCCTCACCCCACCCGCGGCGCAGACCGTGGCCGAATCGCTGGAGATGTTTACCGATAGCGGTAGTGAGGATTATTCGCATTAATCGATTAGCGTCTGCCCGGTCGTTCATCCCTGCCAGCATCCATGGTCGCCCTGAGGGTGATAGCCGGGAATTAATCGGCCCGGGTGTGGTCATTAAAAAGGATGTGTCCGGCGGTGGCTGAGTTTCACTGGCAGGTACGGGTCTACTACGAGGACACGGACAGCGGCGGCGTGGTCTACTACGCCAATTACCTGCGCTTTCTGGAGCGCGCCCGGACGGAGTGGATGCGTGCGCTGGGTTTTGAACAGGATGAACTGATCAGGGATGAAGGACTCTTGTTTGCAGTAAGGTCGGCCAGCCTGGAATACCGGCATCCCGCCCGTTTCAACGACCTGCTCACGGTCTCGGTGCGCGTGGTCGAACGCCGCCGTGCCAGCCTGATATTTGAACAGCGGGTGAGTCGTCCCGACGATGAGCGGGGCCCCCTGTGCAGCGCGACCATCAAAATCGCCTGCCTGGATGCCGAATCGCTGGCCCCGCGGCCCATACCGGAAAAAATTCTGAGGGAGATACCGGATGTCGACTGACATGTCGTTTTTTCACCTGATCTCGGGTGCCAGTTTTGTGGTGCAGATGGTGATGCTGCTGTTGCTGGTGGTTTCGATGGCGTCATGGACCATGATCTTCAGGCGCCGCACGGCATTGCGCGATGCGCGCGTGGCCGCGAACGAGTTCGAAGGACGCTTCTGGTCGGGTGGCGACCTGGCCACACTGTTTCGTGAGGTGTCGGCACATGATCAACAGGCCATGGGCACGGCCGGGATCTTTCAGGCGGGTTTCAACGAATACGCACGTCTGCGCAAGCAGGCGGGTATCGAACCCCGGGCGATCGTGGAGGGCGCGCAGCGGGTCATGCGTGTCGCCCTGTCGCGCGAGATCGATGACCTGGAAACGCACCTGTCATTCCTGGCCACGGTCGGTTCGACCAGCCCCTATGTCGGGCTGTTCGGCACGGTCTGGGGCATCATGAACGCCTTCCGCGGCCTGGGCAATGCCCAGCAGGCGACCCTGGCCATGGTGGCGCCCGGTATTGCCGAGGCCCTGATCGCAACGGCGATGGGGCTGTTTGCCGCCATACCGGCGGTGATCGCCTATAACCGCTATTCGAATGAAGTGGAGCGGCTGATCAACCGCTACGACAATTTCCTGGAAGAGTTTTCGACCATCCTGCAACGCCAGGTGCATGCCTGATTCCGGCGCAGGGGAGACGGGAAGACAAAATGGCGCGACACCGGATTCGAAAACGGCCGATGGCAGAGATCAACGTGGTGCCGTATATCGACGTCATGCTGGTGATGCTGGTCATCTTCATGGTCACGGCGCCGCTGCTTACCCAGGGCGTGAATGTCGAATTACCCGAGGCGGCGGCCGAGGCGATGGCCCCCGACCAGCAGGAGCCGCTGGTGGTGAGCGTGGCGGTTGACGGGTCCATGTACCTCAATATCGGTGATGACCCGAACGACGCCATTGACGGCGAAACCCTGATCCAGCGTGTGTCCGCGGTGTTGCGGCACCGCCAGGACAAGGCCGTCATGGTACGCGGGGATCATGCCGCGGACTACGGCAGTGTGGTCGCCGCGATGGTCCTGCTGCAACAGGCGGGTGTTCCGGCAGTCGGCCTGGTCACAGAGTCCCCGGATAACGAATAGCGCGACGATGTGGAAGACGATACGCGAGAATCCACGCGCCGTGGCCTACGCGGTGCTGATGCACCTCGTGCTGCTGGCGCTGCTGGTGTTTAACCTGGACTGGACGCCCAAGACCAGCCGGACGGGCGGAGAGACCGTGCCGATCCAGGCGGAGTTGATCGATCAGCGTCGCCTGGAAGTCATCGAGCAGCGCAAGCGCCAGGCGGAGCAGGAGGTCAAACAGAAGGCGGAGGCCGAGCGCAAGCAAAAGGCGGAGCGGGAGGCGAAGCAGGAGGCCGAGGCGGAGCGCAAGCAAAAGGCGGAGCAGGAGGCGAAGCAGAAGGCCGAGGCGGAGCGCAAGCAAAAGGCGGCGCTTGAGGCCAAACAGAAGGCCGAGGCGGAGCGTAAGCGCAAGGCGGAACTGGCGGCCAGGAAAAAAGCAGAGGCTGAGCGTAAGCAGAAGGCGGAGCTGGAAGCCAAGAAAAAAGTAGAGGCCGAGCGCAAGCGCAAGGCGGAGCTGGAGGCCAAGCAGAAGGCCGAGGCCGAGCGCAAGCGCCAGGCGGAACTGGCTGCAAAGCAAAAGGCGGAGGCGGAGGCTGCGTTGCAGGCGCAGATAGCGGCGGAACAGGCGCAACTGGAAGAGCAGCGCGTTCAGAGTGCGCTGGGTGAATTTATCGGCTATATCGCGGATAAGGTGGAACGCAACTGGCTACGCCCGGCAGGCTCGCCCAAGGGTTTGAGGTGCAAGGTGAATGTCAAGGTGATCCCCGGCGGTGATGTGGCCAGTGCCAGGGTGGTCGAGAGCAGTGGTGATCCGGTGTTTGACCGTTCGGCCGAGAATGCGGTGCTGAGGGCCTCGCCGTTACCGATGCCCAAGGATGCGGCCATTGCCAGGCACTTCCGCGATTTCAATTTCAATTTCGAACCGTACTGATTGAGGGATGACATACATGCGAGTGATTTTCAGGGCAGTCCTGCTTTATTTGACCATCGGGGCCGGGACGGGCCAGGCCGCACTGACCATCGAGATTACCCAGGGGATGGAGGGTGCGATGCCGATTGCCGTGGTCCCGTTCGGCTGGACCGGCCGCGCCGCTGCCGCACCCGAGAATATCGCGGCCATCATTTCAGCCGATCTGGGCAGAAGCGGGCGCTTCGCGCCGTTGCCCGACCGCGACCTGGTGTCCCATCCCACCACAGCCGAACAGGTGCAATTCCACAACTGGCGCATGCTCAATGTCGATAACCTGGTGATCGGACAGGTCACGGAAAACGGTGCCGGGTCCTATACCATCCAGTTTCAGCTGTTTGATGTCTTTCGCGGCAATCAGCTAATCGGCTACAGCTTCCCCGCGAGCCATGCCGACCTGCGCCGCGTGGCCCATCACATCAGTGACCTGATCTATAAAGAGCTGACCGGTGAGCCCGGGGCCTTCAATACCCGCATCGCCTATGTCACGACCGCGAATACGGGCGGGCAGAAGTCCCATACGCTGTTGGTCGCGGACTCCGACGGCTATAACCCCCAGACCATCCTGCGTTCCAGCCAGCCGCTGATGTCGCCGGCCTGGTCGTCAGACGGCAAGCGGGTCGCCTACGTCAGCTTCGAGAACAAGACGGCGGAGATCTACACCCAGGATGTACTCAGCGGCACGCGCAGCAAGGTGGCCTCGTTCAAGGGGATCAACGGCGCACCGGCCTGGAGCCCGGACGGACGGCGTCTGGCGTTAACGTTGTCACAGGACGGTAATCCGGAAATCTATACCATGGACCTGGCCAGCAAGGCGGTTAAACGGCTGACCTCCAATGCCGCCATCGATACCGAGCCGGCCTGGTCGCCTGACAGCAGGAGCCTGGTGTTTACCTCGGACCGCGGGGGGTCGCCCCAGCTCTACCGGATAGCCGCAAACGGTGGCCAGGCGCAGCGATTGACATTTGACGGCAAGTACAATGCCGGCGCGGATTTCTCGCCGGATGGACGTAAACTTGCTATGGTTCACGGCGAGGGCGGGGCCTACCGGATCGCCGTACTGGATCTTGATAGCGGCCTGCTGCGCGTGCTGACCGATGGGCAGCAGGATGAATCGCCCAGCTTCTCACCCAACGGCAGCATGATTATCTATGCGACAGGTACAGGTAATCGCGAGGTACTGGCCGCTGTTTCCGTGGATGGCCGTTTCCGCCAGCGCCTGTCGCTGCAGGCAGGCAATGTGCGCGAGCCGGCCTGGTCGCCGTTTAATGGTCAATAACAGGTTTGTTTGGACAGGGCGTAACTCCATGCCCGGGAGATATATACATGAAACATCAGTTGAACAGTTTGTTTGCGGTAGTGCTGGTTGGCGTACTGGCGGGTTGCTCTTCCACGGGAGGCAGCAAGACCGATACCGGTGAGGTGGCGGCGGTTGAGGACCGTAGCATAACGGCCGAGGGCGGGGCGGTGTCCAGCGGGGCAGCCGCCAGCGGCAGCTTCGCCGGTTATTCGCTGGACGACCCGGCCAGTCCCCTGTCGCGCCGGGTGATCTACTTTGAATACGACAGCAGCAATGTCGCGTCGGCAGACCAGGACCTCCTGGCCGCCCATGCCAGTTACCTGGCCAGCGATGCCGGCCAGACGATAACCCTGGAAGGCCATGCGGATGAAAGCGGCTCGCGTGAATACAATATCGGCCTGGGTGACCGGCGCAGCCAATCGGTGCGACGCATACTCGAGTTGCACGGCGTTGCACCGCACCAGGTCAATACCGTCAGTTACGGTGAGGAGAAGCCGGCCGCGGAAGGGCATAGCGAAGCCGCCTGGCGCCTGAACCGCCGTGTCGAGATTGTCTACACGGGACGCTGATATGCGATTGCGCAGTCTTCGCATGGCACCGGTTGCCGTGCTGCTTACCCTGTTCACGGCGACACCCGCGCTGGCGATAAGCAAACAGGAACTCGCGACGCGTATTGACAATCTCGAGCGCAAGGTCGAGAGCCGCAGCCTGGTCGACATGCTGAACCGGATCGAGCAGCTGCAGATGGATGTCCAGCAGTTGCGCGGCGCGATCGAGGTGCAGGGGCACACCCTGGAGGACATGCAGCGCCGCCAGCGCGAGATCTATCTCGATGTGGACCGCCGTCTGCAGCAACTGGAGTCCGGCCAGCTGGTCCAACCGGCCCGGCCACTGGCGCCGGGAGCGGACATACCCGTGACGGCGCCACCGCCGCCAACTGTTGCGCCGCCAACGGCTACGAGGCCAATTGCACCGCCGCCAACTGCCCCGGCGAGCGCGGTGGCACCCCCCGCACCCAGCGGCGCGGAACAGGCGGAATACGAGAAGGCCCTCGCGGTACTCAGGGAGGGGCGTTATGCCGATGCGGCCACCACATTCAGCCAGTTCCTGACGAGTTATCCCGGCAGCACTTATGCCGATAACGCCAGCTACTGGCTGGGCGAGACCTATTATGTCACCCGGGATTTCGACCGTGCCCTGGCGACCTTCGGTAAGCTCGCCACGAACCACCCGCAGAGCCCCAAGCTGCCGGATGCCC
Organism: uncultured Ectothiorhodospiraceae bacterium; assembly: GCA_947258545.1. Classification (GTDB taxonomy): domain Bacteria; phylum Pseudomonadota; class Gammaproteobacteria; order UBA9214; family UBA9214; genus CAMYJZ01. Next base: position 6,006 of record CAMYJI010000033.1, on the reverse strand, counting down.
GGCTCAAGATCGGCTTTATCCACTATGAAAAGAAGGACTGGGCCAGCGCCCGGAAGGAACTCGATGGCCTGATTGCCGATTTCCCGGGGAGCACTGCCGCCCGCCTGGCCAGCGACCGCCTGGCGCGCATGAAAAAAGAGGGGCATTGACATTCAGGTTCACCGCAGAGACGCAGAGAGCGCAGAGAAAAACCTGCTACATGGAGCGCCTCACAACCCCCACTACGAACTGTAGGAGCGCCTCGCAGGCGCGATACATATATAAAGAATCGCGCCTGCGAGGCGCTCCTACAGTGTGCGTAGTGCGTAGGTTGGGCAAAGGAGCGATAGCGACGTGCCCAACATTAAACTGAATGTTGGGCACGCTGCGTTTTGCCCAACCTACGCCCTGCATTTATATTATTGAAATATTCTTATCTTTTCTCTGCGTCCTCCGCGCCTCTGCGGTAAATTCTTTCTTACATTGCCGATCACATAAACATGTCTGCATCCGCCAAACTGCGCATTACCGAGATCTTCTATTCCTTGCAGGGCGAGTCGCTGACAACGGGATGTCCCACGGTCTTTATCCGCCTCACCGGCTGCCCGCTGCGCTGCGGGTATTGCGACACGACCTACGCCTTTAAGGGCGGCGAATGGATGGATCTCGATACCATCCTGGAACGCACGGCCGCTCACCAGGCCCGCTACGTCACCGTGACCGGGGGTGAACCGCTGGCCCAGAAGGATTGCCTGGCGTTGTTGCAGCGTCTGTGCGATGCCGGCTACCGGGTCTCGCTCGAGACCAGTGGCGCGCTGGACATCAGCGCAGTCGACCCGCGGGTCACCCGGGTCATGGACCTGAAGACGCCCGGCTCCGGCGAACTGGAAAGCAACCACTACGAGAATATGAAGGCACTGGGACCCCATGACCTGGTCAAGTTCGTCATCTGTGACCGGAACGACTACCAGTGGGCCAAGGACACCATCAGGCAATACGGCCTGGATACCATTTGCGAGATCCTGTTCTCGCCCGGCCAGCCACAACAGGATGCAACCGAACTGGCCAACTGGATCCTCCAGGACCACCTGCCCGTGCGCCTGCAGATCCAGCTGCACAAATACCTGTGGGGCAACGAACCCGGCCGCTAAGATTTCTGCACACGCACCTGTAGGAGCGCCTCGCAGGCGCGATGATTTAATGATATTTCACCGCAGAGACGCGGAGGACGCGGAGAAAGACAACAAACCGCAAAGGCGCAAAGGCCTCAAAGAAAATATTCAATGCCACTGCTGTCCCACATTAATTCCTTCTCCCCTTCAAGGGGAGAAGGTTACGACTGCATGGATGCAGGAGGTAGAGTAACGCATGGAGCAGTTACCGAGGATGAGGGGTGAGAAACGAAGTTTCTTAACTGCATAATTTATCTACCCTCACCCTGACCCTCTCCCACTCATGGGAGAGGGGATGTCTAGCGTGTAGCGTGTAGGTTGGGCAAAGCGCAGCGTGCCCAACATTCAGTTTGATGTTGGGCACGTCGCTAACGCTCCTTTGCCCAACCTACGTGCTGTCGTCGTAATTATCGTAGTTTTTATTTATGTCATCCTTGCCTGCTTTACGGTTTTTTTCTCCGCGTCCTCCGCGTCTCTGCGGTAGAATTGCTTTTCAACGTCGGTGCCAATCTAACCCCAGATTATTTATGCATGAAACTTCACTATGACTAAAGCCGTTGTTCTACTCTCCGGCGGACTCGACTCCGCCACCACCCTGGCCTTCGCCACCAAGCTCGGCTTCACCTGCCATGCACTCAGCCTCGACTACGGACAGCGCCACGACGCCGAGCTGGCCGCAGCGCAACGGGTCGCGGCATCCATGGATGTTGCCGAACACAAGACCATTAAGATCAAATTGGATGAGATCGGCGGCTCGGCCCTCACGGACACCGCCATCCCCGTGCCGGAAACACCGGGGGAGGGCATCCCGGTCACCTACGTGCCGGCCCGCAACACCGTGTTCCTGTCGCTCGCACTCGGCTGGGCCGAGGTGCTGGGCGCCTGGGACATCTTCATCGGCGTGAATGCCGTCGACTATTCCGGCTACCCGGACTGCCGGCCGGAATACATCCAGGCCTTCGAGAAACTGGCCCAGCTGGCGACCCGCGGCGGTGTCGAGGGGGGCGAGTTCCATATCCATGCGCCGCTGATCCAGCTCAGCAAGGCCGAGATCATCCAGAAGGGCCTGGAGCTGGGCGTGGATTACGCCCAAACGGTGTCCTGTTATGCCGCGGATGCAGAGGGTAGGGCCTGCGGGCTGTGCGATTCCTGCCGCCTGCGTGCCGACGGCTTCCATGCCGCCGGCGTGGCCGACCCGACGCGCTACCGCCCCACGCTGGCGGGTTGACGACCGAGTCGTTAAAATCACACCACATACCCTGAAGAGTTGTCATTGCGAGCGAAGCGCGGCAATCTCCCGGCCGGAGATCCACCGTCCGGAGATTGCTTCGGCACTTCGTACCTCGCAATGAACTGATACAGTGGGCTGCCCTGGTCCGGATAATCCGGTACTGCAGCTGCAGGAGACCGCATGACATTCGAAAGTTTTATTGAAGCCCAGTCGTTCTTTCTGTGGGCCACCTTTGGCCTGGCGTTGATCATGGGCGCCGTGGTGAACAAGACCAACTTCTGCACCATTGGCGCCTTGTCCGATATGGTGAACATGGGCCACCTGGGCCGCTTCCGCTCCTGGTTGCTGGCGATTGCCGTGGCCGTGGTGGGCGTGGTGGTACTCGAGTACCTCGGGCTGGCGGCGCCCGGCGAGGCCTTCCCGCCCTACCGCAGCGGCCAGTTCATCTGGCCCGAGAACCTGCTCGGCGGCCTGATGTTCGGCATCGGCATGACCCTGTCCGGTGGCTGCGGCATCAAGTGCCTGGTGCGTGTCGGCGGCGGTAACCTCAAGTCCATCATGGTGATGCTGGTGATCGGCGTGACCGCCTACTTCATGATCAACCCCTTCCCGGGCAGCGACCAGACCCTGTACACCGTGCTGTTCTATGACTGGATCCGTCCCCTGGCCATCGACCTGAATACCACGCAGGACCTCGGCGCGCTGGTGGCGGCCGAATCCGCCAACACGGCGCGCCTAGTGATCGGTGCCATCCTAGGCCTGCTGTTGCTGGTGTACGTGTTCAAATCCGCGCAGTTCCGTGGCAGCTTCGACAACATCCTCGGCGGACTGGTGGTGGGACTCGCCGTACTGGCCGCCTGGTATGTGACCAGCAATGTGCAGATCGACGCCGATGGCGAGCTGTATTCGCTGGGTGAGTACTACGCGGAATGGGACATGCTCGCCGAGTCGGAGGAGGGCAAACCCGCCCAGGGCCGACCGCTGAGCCCGCAGTCGTTCACCTTCATCAGCCCCATGGGGCAAACCGTGGGGTATGCCGCGGGCGGTTTCGACAAGGGCCTGCTGACTTTCGGGGTCATGGCCTTCCTCGGCGTGGTCGCCGGCTCGATGTTGTGGTCTCTGCTGAGCCGCCGCTTCCGCCTCGAGTGGTTCAGTTCCCCGGGCGATTTTGTCAACCACCTGGTGGGCGCCATCCTGATGGGCCTTGGCGGCGTGCTGGCCCTCGGCTGCACCGTCGGCCAGGCCATCACCGGCATCTCCACCCTGGCGGTCGGTTCCTTCCTCACCTTCATCGCCATCGTGCTCGGCAGCGTCCTGACCATGAAGATCGAGTACTACAAGATGGTGTACGAAGAAGAGGCCAGCTTCGCCAAGGCCCTGGTGGCCTCATTGGCCGACCTGCACCTGCTGCCCAACGGTCTGCGCAGACTGGACAAGGTTTAACCATCATCGTCATTGCGAGCAAAGCGAAGCAATCTCAATACGAGGGATCGTATCCTTCAGGATTACCCGCTAAAAAACAATTACTTGCCGCCCAAGGGTTTGCCATTTCAGCGTAGCCCTGTATGATGCGACCGTCCCGCTCGGGGCGGTCATCAAGACCGGCACTTCAAACAATGGGTCGTTAGCTCAGTTGGTAGAGCACCGGACTTTTAATCCGATGGTCGAAGGTTCGAATCCTTCACGACCCACCATTTAATCAAACACTTACCTCATCATTTTTATTTCACCAAGATCTGAATGTGGGAATTTTGCGGGGATTAACCGTAAATTCTTCTCGGGGGCTTAATTTCATCTGTAATAAGTTCAATTAGTTGCGCATCTGTAACAGATTCGAACCGTCGTTTTCTGGACCAAAAATCCGATGGTCGTTCATTTTTATAAGCATTTGTTTCTCCTGAGATTCATGCTGCACAGCTTCATTTGCCTCCTTGCGCTAGAAAACAATAGAGATAAAGGAGGAGGTGACCACCTGTGTAGAGTGCAGGTAGTCTTTGCAATATTCTGTGCATCTATTATGAATACATACTCTGTCTGCTTAAATTGCAGGTTTTATCAATGAGGTTGGAATGTCGTTTGACTTGTTGTCAGGTTCTATTGAAACGTTGCCTAGAAAACTTGGGGTTACCCCGATCCCGTAGATGTCTACGGCTATTATGACCCGGTGACCGGATTTTCACTTTGTGATGAGAATCAGATGGCAGACTTGTAGCCTTTTCGTAGGTATTGGCCACTAAGAATCCATGTGCAGGCTAATCTTCATCATCGGTTTGTGCAGTGTACTGCACGCGTGCACAGGCAATATCCCGCGTATACCGGTACAGACCGAACTGTCCGGTCATGTAATTCGCACCACGGTGGATTCATAGATCGCGAAGTATTACCTGGAGCACTATCTGAAAGATGACAGAGACAATGTCAAATTCGATGTGGCCATCGGTACGATTGAAAGCAAGATTGAAGATGTCGCAGTTTCTCATACTTTCCTTGAGTCTGTAACTGAAGCCTACTCGACAGATCTGGCAACCTTGGTCCTGTGGCAAAGCCTGTCACGAAACTCGGTTAATCAGCAGGTCCAGAAGATATTCGCTGAGGAGTTTTCCAGGTTAAAGGATGAATCACAGACTGGCCAGGCAGGCTCGTTATCGAATCATAATGACTATCTCGTCGTCTTCGCGCCAGGATGGTTCTACAAGTCTCAGCCGGAGAATGGCGCGGACTTTGCGAAACCCCGGAGCGTACTGGCGAATGCCGGATTGAAAACTGCGTTAATTAATGTCGAGGAAAATGGAACTGTCGAGCGTAATGCCGAACTCATTACGAGTGAGCTCGCCCGGCTTGGACAAACCAGAGAAAGTATCATCTTGGTCAGTGCGAGCAAGGCGGGTCCCGAGGTGGCGCTTGCGCTGACAAGACTGCAACAAGCAGGAGCATCACATAACGTGAAGGCATGGCTGAATATCGGCGGCGTTCTGCACGGCAGCGTATTGGCAGATACGGCGCTGACGTGGCCGGTGTGTTGGTATGCCAAACTGTTCGTCGTTAGGGGCGAATCTTTTGCCGGAATAGAGAGTCTGACAACGAAAAACAGCAAGGAGAGGGCGGAGCAAAACACATTGCTTCCGGGAATCACTGTCGTGAACTACGTGGGGATTCCGCTTTCCGGGCAGGTTTCAGATCGGGCCCGACTGGGTTATTCCCTGCTGCGAGCCAAAGGGCCAAATGATGGTTTGACACTCATTCTTGATGAGATTCCTGCAAACAGCATTACGATTGCCGATCTTGGGCTGGACCACTTTTTTGGCGACCCTGATATTCATTACAAAACGGTTGCCTTGGCCAATACGGTTATCAGACTGGTCGAGGCGCGTACGCCGTCGCCCGACATCGTGCTGCAACCGGTTACTCAGGCGCTGCGCGGTTCACGGCTGCCGAACTATGATCCGAAGACGGCTGTGTCGACTAAACATCAGCCGGCTATTAGTACTGTCTCAGCAGGATATTGACAGCACGGGCCGGTTAACTTGCCATACCAGGAATCAGCCAGTGCCGGTTTCGATGGGAAGACCGGCGGTTTTCCATTCCGGAAAGCCATCTTCTAGGCGTCGTGCCTTTAATCCCTCT
>CAMYJI010000032.1 GCA_947258545.1 uncultured Ectothiorhodospiraceae bacterium | reverse complement strand
AGGGTTCTGGCCGGCTTGCCGGCCAGCTAAGCCCTTATTACCATAGGTGAAATTTATGTATAGATAAAATTGACGAGGTTCAATGCCATTGGTTTGGCGGACCTGAGGCCGGTATTCGATGGGTTTCTAGGCAGGCTGGGGTGGCTGTGATAACATCGCGTCGGCTTTTCTGGTACTTGTCAGAGTAAGAAGGCAGCCTTAACAAAGGGATAATGATGCCATGATCCGGCAACGTACACTCAAAAACGTCATACGCGCGACCGGTGTGGGTCTGCACACCGGCGAAAAAATCTACCTCACCCTGCGACCTGCGCCGGCAGATACCGGTATTGTATTCTGTCGCGTGGATCTGGAAGCACCCGTCCAGATCAAGGCCCGTCCCGAGAACGTCGGTGATACGCGCCTGTCCACGACCCTGATGAGCGGTGATGTCCGCATTTCCACGGTGGAGCATCTGCTGTCCGCGATGGCCGGGTTGGGAATCGATAATGCCTTTGTTGACCTGAGTGCGCCGGAAGTACCGATCATGGATGGCAGTGCCGGTCCGTTTGTGTTTCTGATCCAATCGGCCGGTATTGAAGAGCAGGATGCCCCCAAGCGGTTTATCCGAATCAAGCGACCTGTCCAGGTCGAGGATGGTGACAAGATTGCCCGGTTCGAGCCGTTTGACGGGTTCAAGGTCGGTTTCACCATAGAATTTGACCACCCGGTATTCAAGTCGGATACCCAGCACTCCGAGATTGACTTCTCGACGACCTCGTTCGTGAAGGAAGTCAGTCGTGCACGCACCTTCGGTTTCGTGCGTGAAATCGAGCAGTTGCGTGCCCGCGAGCTTGCGCTGGGTGGCAGCCTCGATAATGCGATTGTGCTGGATGATTACCGGGTGCTGAATGAAGACGGATTGCGTTATCGCGATGAATTCGTCAAACACAAGATTCTGGATGCGATTGGTGACCTCTACCTGCTCGGGCACAGCCTGATCGGCGCATTCAATGGCTATAAGTCGGGGCATGCGCTCAATAACCGATTGTTACGTACCCTGATGCAGGATGAATCGGCCTGGGAGCAAGTCACATTCGAGGATGTCAGCGAGGCACCGATTTCATTCATACAGCCTGTTCCGGTTAGCTGACCTGGCCCCCTTTAAGCTGTCCTTATCCCGCTCATCTCTGAACGGGATATTTCCTGCGACTGGCAAGCCTCATTAACGCCGCCTTAAGCCCGGGGTCAGACACACTGTATGCAGTCTGTTGCAGGGCGTCGGCATTTTTGGCCGACAATCGACGCGGGCCGGGCAGGCTGATTTCGGCCGCCTGCGGGGTATCCGGTGGCCGAACGCGTACCTGAACTGTGCGCACTTTCACGGCCTGGTTGTCGCGAAGTTGTTTTACTAGCTGAGGGGTGTGGAAGCGCAGGCGCGCGGCCCATACAGGAGAGTCAGCGGCCAGCACCAGGGTTGCGTCGCGCAGCGACAGGATCCGGCTGTGTGCGCTCAGGGGCGCTGGAATGAGGCGGTCCAGCAGCGTGTCCAGTTCCTTGAGCGCGCGGGCCTGTGCCAGCAAACGGGATGCCTGGCTCCTGCCGAGCAGGTTGCCGATTCGTGCGGGGGCGCTTGAACGCATAACTGACTCAGGAAAATGGTGAAATTGCCGTTATATGAAGAATATGAATATCATACTGTTTACTAACAAGCGCGGACAGGTCTGGAGCTTCGATTTTGACCTGATTCGCCTCGCTGTGGCTAGCGTGGCAGGCCTTGCGCTGTTCTTCGGGTTTGCCGTCTATACCGGGTTCCGTATGGGTGAAAACGAGCTTGCCTACGTGGACGAGTGGCAGGGGGTCATCCGGGCGCAGCAGGCGGAGATTGGTGAGGCCCGTGATATCGCCGAGGCCAACCTGAATGCGCTGACATTGCGGGTCGGACAGATGCAGGCCCAGATGCTGCGCCTGAATGCCCTCGGTGAGCGGCTGGTCCGGCAGGGCGACTTCGCGGCGGGTGAATTCGATTTCAACAACCTGCCGGCTGTGGGTGGCCCGCAGGATGTGGCCGGACAGCAGTCAACCGAACTGACTGACTTCATGGGCATGCTGGATGAATTGATCGTCGAACTCGATGACCGCGAGTACAAGCTGAATGTGCTCGAGAGCATGCTGATGGACAGAAAGCTGCGTGAACGTGTCATGCCTTCCGGCCGCCCGGTTGAGAGCGGCTGGCTCTCGTCGAAGTTTGGCAAGCGTACGGACCCGTTCACCGGCAAGCAGGAGCAGCACAATGGCGTCGACTTTGCCGGCAAGGAGGGTGCCGACGTGGTGGCTGTCGGTGATGGTGTCGTTAGCTGGGCAGGCAAGCGTTCCGGCTTCGGCAACATGGTCGAGATCACGCATGGCAGTGGCTATGTTACCCGCTACGGCCATAACAGGGAGTCGCTGGTCGCTGTGGGCGATACGGTCAAGAAAGGGCAATTGATCGCCTTGATGGGCTCGACGGGGCGCTCCACCGGACCGCATGTCCATTTCGAGGTCCTGCACAACGGCAAGACGGTCGATCCGGGCAAATATATCAATAACTGACAGCCGCACCCCCTGCGGGCGTATTGTCAGACGCCCATCAAACCCCGGAATCCTTCATACAATCCGCCGGTTAGGGTATGATGTCGAATTCGATTTCTAGCCTTTAATATCACAGTAAACTTTCATGGCACTCAATATTGTTCGCAAGATATTCGGCAGCCGGAATGACCGGTTGCTGAAACGCATGTCACGGGTTGTCGGCCAAATCAATGCCCTGGAACCCGAAATGGAGGCGCTTTCGGATGAGCAGCTGCGCGCCAGGACCGATGAGTTCCGCCAGCGCATCAAGGACGGGGCCAGCCTCGATGACGTAATGGTCGAGGCCTTTGCGACCGTCAGGGAGGCATCACGGCGGGTTCTGGAGATGCGCCACTTCGACGTACAGTTGATCGGCGGCATGGTGCTGCATGAAGGCAAGATCGCCGAAATGCGTACCGGTGAAGGCAAGACCCTGGTGGCCACCCTCGCGGCCTACCTGAACGCGCTGACCGGACAAGGTGTACATATCGTTACCGTCAACGATTACCTGGCGAGGCGCGATGCCGACTGGATGGGCAAAATCTACGAATTCCTGGGCATGAGCACCGGCATGATCGTGTCCGGCCAGTCCTACGAGGAAAAGAATGCCGCCTACCAGGCGGACATCATCTACGGGACCAACAACGAGTTCGGATTTGACTACCTGCGTGACAACATGGCCTTCACTGCGCAGGACCGGGTGCAGCGCGGCCGTAACTTCGCCATCGTGGACGAGGTCGACTCGATCCTGATCGACGAGGCGCGTACCCCGCTGATCATCTCCGGCCCGGTCGACGAGCGTTCGGAACTGTACGTCAAGATGAATGCCATTGTGCCTGAGCTGACCCTGCAGGAGACCGAGGACGGCGCGGGTGATTACACCCTGGAGGAAAAGAACAAGCAGATCTACCTGACCGAGAGCGGCCACGAGCATGTCGAGCAGTTGCTGGTCAGGAACGACCTGATCAAGGAAGGGGAGAGCCTGTACGACGCCGCCAACCTGAATCTCATGCACCACCTGATGGCGGCCTTGCGTGCCCATCTGCTGTTCCAGAAGGACGTGGACTACATCGTGCAGGACGGGCAGATCGTGATCGTGGATGAATTCACCGGCCGAACCATGCCGGGCCGGCGCTGGTCGGAGGGGCTGCACCAGGCCGTGGAGGCCAAGGAAGAGGTGCCGATTCAGAACGAGAACCAGACCCTTGCATCGATCACCTTCCAGAATTATTTCCGCCTCTACGTCAAGCTCTCCGGGATGACCGGCACCGCCGACACCGAGGCCTTCGAGCTGCAGCAGATTTACGGTCTCGAAGTGGTCGTGATCCCGACCCATCAACAGATGATACGCGAGGACATGGGCGACCTGGTCTATATCACCATGGAAGAGAAGTTCAAAGCGATCCTCGAAGACGTGCGCGACTGCCAGAAGCGCGGTCAGCCGGTACTGGTGGGCACCGCCTCCGTCGAGTCCTCCGAGTTGCTCTCGGGGCTGCTGAATAAGGAAAGTGTCAAGCATGCGGTACTGAACGCCAAGCAGCATGAAAAGGAAGCCCATATCATTGCCCAGGCTGGCCGGCCCGGACACGTCACCATCGCCACCAACATGGCCGGCCGCGGGACGGATATTGTCCTGGGTGGTAACCGCGAAACCGAGATTGCCGCGCTCGAGAATCCGGACGAGACCAGCGTGCAAAAGATCACCGATGCCTGGCAGAAGCGCCATGCCCAGGTGATTGAGGCCGGCGGCTTGCACATTATCGGCACCGAGCGCCACGAGTCCCGGCGCGTCGACAACCAACTGCGTGGCCGCTCGGGCCGTCAGGGAGATCCGGGTTCCAGCCGCTTTTATCTGTCGCTCAAGGACAACCTGATGCGGATCTTCGCCTCTGACCGTGTTTCCGGACTGATGCAGAAACTCGGGATGCAGGAGGGTGAGGCCATCGAGCACCCCTGGGTCAGCAAGGCCATCGAGAATGCCCAGCATAAGGTCGAGGCGCACAACTTCAATATCCGCAAGACACTGCTGGAATTCGATGATGTGGCCAACGACCAGCGCAAGGTGATCTACGAGCAGCGCAATGAATTGATGGAGACCGATGATATCAATGACACCATCAAGGCGATTCGCGGAGACGTGGTCAATGAGGTGATCGACACCTATATCTCCGCGGGCAGTCTCGACGAACAATGGGACGTGGCGGGTCTCGAAGAAGCGCTGATGCAGGAGTTCGGCATCGAGCTGCCGATTGGCGAGTGGCTGGAACATGACCACGAATTGCATGAGGAGACGCTGCGCGAGCGCATCCTGGAGGCCATGGAAGCGGCCTACAGCGAAAAGGAACAGCAGGCCGGTGTCGAGGTCGTCAGGCACTTCGAGAAGGCCGTGATGCTACAGGTGCTGGATTCGGCCTGGAAGGAACACCTGGCAGCCATGGACTACCTGCGCCAGGGGATCGGCCTGCGCGGTTATGCCCAGAAGAACCCCAAGCAGGAATACAAGCGCGAGGCCTTCGAGATGTTCACGGCCATGCTGGACCGTATCAAACATGACGTGATCGGTATCGTTTCCAAGGTACAGGTGCGCGAGGAAGCGGATGTCGAGGCGGTGGAGGAACAACGCCGCAGCCATGCCCCGCAGCAGTTCCGGCACGCCGAGGCCAGCGCCATGGGTGAACAGGGCGCGGGGCAGTCTGAAACTGAAAAACAGGCCCATACCCCGTACACCCGTCAGGGCCGGAAGATTGGACGCAACGAGCCATGCCCCTGCGGTTCCGGCAAGAAGTACAAGCAGTGTCACGGCAAGCTGAACTGACAGTGTGGGTTCCGAATCAGGCCCGGTAATAATTTCTCACCGCAGAGACGCACGACTGCATGGATGCAGGAGGTAGAGTAACGCAGGGAGCAGTTACCGAGAGGACGCCGAGAAAGCAAAAACAATTTATCTCTGCCATGTGTTCGGACAATAATCCCGAATCAATACTACAATCTGATTTGTCTGATATTAAGGATCTGTATGCTCTGTGTTCTCGGCGTCTCTGCGGTTTCGTTTTTTTGTTCAAATACAAGCTGCGAGGCTTGATCCGTGTTGCCTAAACTGTATCCGGTGCCCGGCCTCCGGCTGGGAACCGCCCGTGCCGGCATCAAGGCACCGGACCGGCGCGACCTGGTGGTCGTGTCACTCGTCGAGGGTTCTACCTGTGCTGCGGTATTCACTCGCAACGCCTTCTGTGCCGCGCCGGTAACGCTGGCACGCCAGCATCTGGCGGCTGCTGCGCCGCGTTACCTGCTGGTCAACACCGGCAATGCCAACGCCGGCACCGGCGAGCAGGGCTTGCGGGATGCGCGCCGTTGCTGTGATGCGCTGGCGGCAACCACCGGGTGTGAAGCAGAGGAAATCCTGCCGTTTTCCACCGGTGTGATCGGACAGCCCCTGCCGGTGGCGAAGATTGAACAGGGCATTCCGGCCGCGTGCACAAATCTGTCCGATGACGGCTGGCTGGATGCCGCGCACGCTATCCTGACCACCGACACCGTCCCCAAGGGTGCCTCGCACCGACTGGAAATCGACGGGCACACGGTCACGATCACGGGTATCGCCAAGGGCTCCGGCATGATTTGCCCCGACATGGCCACCATGCTGGCCTTTATCGCCACCGATGCCACCATTGACGGCGATGTACTGCAGGCCTGTCTGGACAGTGCCGTGGAGCGTTCCTTCAACCGGATTACCGTCGACGGTGACACCTCGACCAATGACGCCTGCGTGCTGGTGGCCACCGGACACAGCAGCCTGCCGCGTATAAGAGATACCGGCGAATACTACACCCGGCTTGCAGCAGCAATCGGCGGTATTTGTGTGGAACTCGCGCAAGCCATCGTGCGTGACGGCGAGGGCGCCACCAAATTCGTCACCGTGGCCGTCGAGCAGGGGGCCGACTGCGACGAATGTCTCAGGGTCGCGTACACCATCGCCCATTCACCACTGGTGAAGACGGCGTTGTTTGCCAGTGACCCGAACTGGGGCCGTATTCTTGCAGCCGTCGGCCGTTCCGGTGTCTCCGGCCTGGACCTGCAGGGGGTCAACATCTTCCTGGACGATGTATGCATTATCCACGGCGGCGAACCGGCCACTGAGTACACCGAGGCAGACGGTCTGGCGGTGATGGAGCGGGATGCCTTCACTATCCGTGTCGTGCTCGGGCGTGGCGACTTCTTCGAGCGCATCTGGACCTGCGACCTGTCCTACGATTATGTCCGGATCAACGCGGAGTACCGGACCTAGCCCGCCTGACGGCGCCGTTTCCGGCACCCGTGGCGTTGTGCTGTTGTGATAAGCTGCCGGCATGTCGATGCGTCACCCGTTACTGAATCTGCTCTCGGACGGGCATTTCCATTCGGGGGAGGCCCTGGGTGCGGCCCTGGGTGTGAGCCGGATGGCGGTCTGGAAGCAGGTGCGCGCCTTGCGCGAGCAGGGGCTGCCGCTGGAGGTGGTGCGCGGCAAGGGCTATCGTCTGCCGGGTTCACTTGAACTGCTGGATGCCGAGGCCATCCTGGCCGGGCTCAGTCCCGCTACGCGGGCGTGGCTGGCGCGCATAGATACCTTCCTCGAAATCGATTCGACCAACACCTGGCTGCGCCAGCAGGCACTCGAAGGGGCGCCATCCGGAAGCGTGTGTCTCGCGGAAATGCAGCATGCCGGACGTGGCAGGCGCAACCGCCCCTGGATTTCCCCGTTTGCGGCCAACCTGTATTTCTCCCTTCTGTGGCAGTCCCACGTAGGTGCCGCCGGGCTGGGCGGACTCAGTCTGGTGATCGGTGTGGCCCTGTTGCGCAGCCTGCGTACCTTCGGCGTTGATGCCGCCGGGTTGAAGTGGCCGAATGATGTGCTGGTGGACGGCGCCAAGCTGGCCGGGATCCTGATCGATGTGGTGGGGGAGAGCAGCGGGCCATGTAGCGTCATTATCGGTGTGGGTATGAATGTTTCAATGCCGGGTGCGGCCGCTACCGGTATCGATCAGCCCTGGACCGACCTGTGCCGGTTGACGGGGAGAGCGCGTTTTCCGCGGAATCAGCTAGCAGCGTGCCTGCTGGATTGCAGTTTTTCCGCGATTGCGGAGTTCGAACGGGTGGGCCTGGAACCTTTTCTGGGCGAATGGCGCCGGCACGACCTGATCGATGGCCGCGATGTCAGTCTGCAGTTGCCTAACGAACGTATCCTGGGGCGTGCCTGCGGTGTGGATTCCGGTGGTGCGCTGCTGGTGCAAACGGATACCGGGCGCCGGCGTTTCGCGTCCGGCGAGGTGAGCCTGCGGGTCGCGTCATGATGCTGCTCGATGTCGGAAACAGCTCGGTGAAGTGGGCCGTCGAGGAAAGTGGCCGCTTCACATGCCATGGCTACTTTGTACGGCGCAACCGGGACTTCGGCGAGCTGGCCAATGCAGCCTGGGGCCACCTGCCAGTGCCGAAAGGTATCGCCGCGGCCAATGTCGCCGGGCCGGCCCTGCAGCGCGAGATCAGCGACTGGATGGCGGCGCACTGGCAGCGTTCGCCCTGCTATATCCGCACCAGCGGAGCGGCGGCGGGTGTAGTCAATGCCTATACCGACCCCGAGAAGCTGGGTGCCGACCGCTGGGCGGCACTGGTAGCGGCTCATCACGCGACACAGGGTCCGGCCTGTATCATCGATTGCGGGACCGCCATTACCATCGATGCGCTGGATGCAGACGGCCGGCATCAAGGCGGCATGATCGCGCCAGGTATCGAGATGATGAAGCAGGCATTGTCGGTGGATACCTCGGATATCGGGTCCCTGCCGGGTGTGGAGGCCCCGGTCACTAGCCTGCTCGCGCAGGGCACAGTGGAGGCCGTCAATAACGGTGTCAGCTACATGGCCAGCGCGATGATCGACCGGGTCGTGGCCGATATATATCGTTGCTGAGCTGGGAGAACTGACCGAAACGCTGATCACCGGCGGTGATGCCGGTCGCCTGCTGCCGCTGCTGGGCTGGCAGCCGCGGCATGATCCCGATCTTGTATTGAAGGGGGTTGCCATTCTTGCCAGGGAGGAAGCATGCGTTACGTGATCTATATACTGGTGGTTGCAAATTGCCTCTATTTTGCCTGGAACATGATTGGGGCGACGCCTGACGCGGAGGTCGTGCGTACCCTGCCGCCGCTGCCATCCAATGTCCGTTCGCTGTCGACCTTGCAGGAAAGAGATGCGAGCACCGGTTCAGCGGATGTGACCGAGATTGAAGAGCTGACCGGCGCGCAACCTCCGGGTGCGGGTGTACCCCTGACCTGCCATGCGCTTGGACCGTTTATGGCGACAGCGGATATGCAGGTAGCCGTGGAGCGACTAACGGAGCTTGGTTTCGAACCACAGCCGCGCACCAGCGATGTACAGAAACAAGTCGGCTACTGGGTCTACCTGCCGACACTGGGCCACGAGCAGGCACTGCAAGTGGTGAAGGTACTCAAGGAGAATAAGGTCAAGGATCATTTTATTGGTGCGGAGGACTTCGTGTCGCTGGGTATCTACAGGGAATTCGCATCGGCCAACAAGCACCGTGAACGGATTCGCGAGCTCGGTTTCGAGCCACTGATCGAGCCACGCTATGCCACCCGTAGCGTCCATTGGCTGGACCTGGAGAATTTCGAGGTCTCGGCGGGACAGCCGATCCTGGAGCAACACCCGGATATCCGCCTGCAGGAACTGGCCTGCCGGTGAATTGCAGTGACTGCGCGGATTAACTAGAATACGCGCCAATTATCGATATCACGCTGGCGTAGCTCAGTTGGTAGAGCAGCTGATTTGTAATCAGCCGGTCGGGGGTTCGACTCCTCTCGCCAGCTCCATTAAAACAATAAGTTATATCCCTCCCTTTTATTAATATTCGCCATGGGTTGTAATGCTGTCCATCACGATCCAATTGGCTCGAATTGGTTTTCTGCCTGGGCAGCACAGGGGATGTTAACCCGGTTGTCAATGAAACTACCGGGTTAAACGTTCTGACATGAGCGGGTTTGCCTTTTCCCTGACTTGTAAATAGTCTCAATGCATC
Organism: uncultured Ectothiorhodospiraceae bacterium; assembly: GCA_947258545.1. Lineage (GTDB taxonomy): Bacteria > Pseudomonadota > Gammaproteobacteria > UBA9214 > UBA9214 > CAMYJZ01. Next base: position 24,955 of record CAMYJI010000032.1, on the reverse strand, counting down.
GGCATTAATCTGCAGCGTTTATTTGAACCCATGAAAACCAATGTCATTGTGTCCCTGTGCCTGGCCGCCTTCGTGGCAGGCTGTGGTGGGGGTGGCGGTTCATCTTCAGGCACTTCACTACCGCCAGCCATGTACAGCCTGAGTGGCACCATCACGGCGGCAGCGAGTACGGCGGTTGACAGCGATACCAATGATCCCGATGCGCCCTATGTTCCCAACGATGACATCGGGCAGCAGCAGCCGATCCCGAATCCCGTGATCCTGGGCGGATTCGTGACTGAGCAGCCGACCGGTTTCGACGAGGACCGCTTCGGTGCAAGTGCCGATCCGTCGGATGTCTTCGAAATCACGCTGGTTGCCGGCCAGGTCATCGAGCTCGCTATCAGCGACTGGGACCTGACCGGAGCGGATCTTGATCTCTACCTGGTGGATGCTACAGATCCAGCCAATCAGATGGTGATCGATGCCTCTCTGGGATTCAGTGCCACGGAAATACTTACGGCGCCGGGCAGCGGGACCTTTCTCGTGGTGGTAGAGGCCTTCGCCGGCACCTCGAACTATGTCCTTTCTATCGGCAATGTCACCAGCGCCGCGCTGGAAACCACGCTGCATCTGGGCGCGGCATTCGTTCCGGGCGAGGCGATTGTCAGGCTGAAGCAGCCGGATAAACCACAGGCCTCTCCGATGGCGCAACTAAAAGCGCTGGGACTCAGGACCAAGGCAGGTGAATCCAGCCGTGCCATGCTCATGCAGCTTCCCGAGCAGGCCAGTGCCGTGGCTACCCAGGGGGCAAGTGCAGTCAAGACGATGCCCTCATGGCGCTCCGGTCTTACGCCTGTGCAGGAACAGCGGCTTAAGACCATCCGTATGTTGAAGGGCCTGAGGCAGAATGACTCGGTTGCAAGCGCTGAACTCAACTATCTGGTCCGGCCACAGCGGGTTCCGAATGATGCCCAGTATCCCCTGCAGTGGCATTACCCGATGATTAACCTGCCCCAGGCATGGGACCTGACAACCGGCACGCCTGCGAGTGGCGAGGTCATCGTTGCAGTGATCGATACCGGCATTTACCTCGCTCACACCGATCTGCAGGAGCAGCTTGTCCCCGGTTACGACTTTATACGTGATCCAGGCCGTGCCCTCGACGGGGACGGTATCGATGCCAACCCGGATGACCCCGGTACCGACATACTACCGGGAACGAGTTTATGGCATGGCACGCACGTCGCCGGCATCCTGGCGGCCCAAACGAACAACAGCGTTGGCGTGGCCGGCGTTGCCTGGGGCGCAAAAATAATGCCCGTTCGTGCCGTGGGGCTGGGTGCGGCCGGTACAATCTACGACATCATGCAGGCCATCAGCTATGCAGCCGGCCTGCCCAACGATTCCGGTACGAGCCCGGCGCAACCGGCCGGGATCATTAATCTCAGCCTGGGGTGTCTGGATTGTTTTGTACAGGCGATGCAGGACCTGCTTACCCAGGTGCGCGATGCCGGCATCATCACCGTGGCCGCCGCCGGCAACGAGAGCACCAGCAGTCCAAGCTATCCGGGTGCTTACGATGCTGTCATATCGGTTGCGGCGCTTGACTCGGCAGGGACACCGGCCGTCTATTCCAACCATGGGGCTACTATCGACATCGCGGCCCCGGGAGGGGATGGAAGTCGTTCGCTGGACAATTCTGTACGCAGTACCTGGGTGGATGATACCTCGGGTATCCGGAAGACGGCCTATGCGTCGCTGGATGGCACCTCGATTGCCGCGCCGCACGTGGCCGGTGTGGTTGCGCTCATGAAGGCCGTCTATCCCGGGCTGACACCCGCTGACTTTGACAGTCTGCTCAGCAGTGGTCTCATGACCCTGGACCAGGGCGCTGCCGGGCGTGATGATCGCTATGGCTGGGGCACCATCGATGCCCTCAAGGCGGTGCAAGCAGCGCAGGATATCGCCACGAACGGAGGCGTATTGCCCGGCGTGCTGATTGCAAACCCGAGTGCGTTGAATTTCATGGATTCCATCACCAGTCTCGACCTGGCGGTATCGAATGCAGGTGACACCGGTGTGGCCGTGAGCAGCCTGTCTGCCGACGCCTCCTGGCTGACGGTCACCCCCCTGGCTGTTGACACAGATGGGCTGGGCGCTTACGAAGTGCAGGTCGATCGCAGCGGGCTCGCTGATGCCACCTATTCAGCCAGGATTACCCTGACCTCGGACCTTGGTAGCTTGCTCAGTATCCCGGTGACCATGCGCGTTGGCAGCCAGGTGGCGGCAGACTCCGGCCACCTCTGGGTGCTGTTGTTTGACGAGAATCTCGAACCGGTCGCCCAGACCGATGTGGTACCGGTGAACGGGCGCTACAGCTACAGCCTGACAGCGGTGCCGGAGGGTGATTACTTCCTCGGCGCCGGTACGGACTCGGACAATGATCTTTCCATTTGTGATGCGGGTGAGGCCTGCGGGGCCTACCCAACGCTGGCTAATCCGGCCGTTATTACGGTCAGTTCAGACCGGGCTGGCCTCGATTTCATTACCGGTTTCCTGAACTTCACCACGGAGTTGTCATCGACTGGCCCAGCACAGACAGAATCGGGAGTTGGCCGTGGACAAGGGGCCGGGAACAGCAGGCTGCGAGGTGTCACTGGTGCGATATCCCGTTAGTATCTCGTTGCTTTCAGTGGCGCTGCTGGCTGCTTGCGAAGCCGCGGTAAAAGAGAGCGCTCCCCCTGAGTCCCTGACCGCCCGTGCCATTTATCACTCGACGCTGTGCGGGGGGCAGCCCGCCGCACCACTGCATCGATGGATAACAGCGGAGGCGGCCTACCATGACATGTATCGGGTGTTCGTGTCCGGACAGTCAGACGAGCACCTCGCTAGTCCACCCGTCGTTGACTTTTCTTCGGATGCCGTCCTGCTGATATCGATGGGGCAAAGGCGGACAGCAGGATACAAGCTTGAACTATCCCCTGACCGCCTGACATTGAGGGATGGCGATCTCACTGTGCCAGTCGTATGGACGCAGCCGGAAGACGGGCTGTTCGTCGCGCAAATGATCACGCATCCCTGCATTATCATCACGCTGCCACGGCAAGACATCAGTTTCATCAGAGTGGAAGATCAGAACGGCAGTGTGCTGTTGAGTGGCGCGAAAAAATAATCCGGATCTTGCTGTCAAAAGGGGGATGGTGGCGCGCTATGGCCGTCTGGCGTTCGTCGCCATTATCCAGGTTTCCTTCAGGCTCAGTTGGCGCTCTACTTTGGGCGCCATTGCCTTGGCCGCTTCCAGGGTGTCAAACCCGGCAAGACGCACACGGTAGATCGTCCGGCCATGCACATCGGCGGACACCATTTCTGCAGCGACTCCTTTCTTCTGGAAGGAGTCCATATGTCTGGTCGCGGTTTTCTTGCTCACGTAGGACGCGAGGTTGATGACCCATTTGCCTGGCGAGTGCGCGGTCCTGTCGCCGGGGTGTTTATCCTCTGTTTCTGGTTTTGGTTCTGGTTCTGGTTCTGGTGTCGGTGCTGTGCTGGCTCCAGTCTCCGGCGCCCGGGATATCTGGGGCGGCGGCCTTGCCTGGGATGCACCTGCAACTGGCTGGGTGCCCGGCGCGCCAGGGGGGGCGATCAGCAAGGCCTTGTTGGCCGCAACGATAGTGTCCTTATCATCTGTCGGCGCGATCAGCGAGACCGATAACTCGTCGAGGCGTGATGTTGTCTGCGCGAGTCGCTGCTCCAGCTGTGCGAAGCGGGACTCGTAGGCATCCTGGGTCTGCCCCAGCCACTGCTCAAGTTGCCGGAAGCGTTGTTCGTAATGGTCAGGGGGAGGGCTGCGAACCACTGGCCCTGTGCTGCTGATTGCTGCCTCAGGTTCAGGGTCATCGGTCAGCCTGAGGTCCGATGCGTACATGAATGCCAGGAAAATTGCCGATAGCACCAGTGCCAGCATCAGGTACAGAACCAGAGTGTGTGACTGCCTCATTTTCATGGTATTTACCAGTGCGGCGCCTGTTTGCGGCCCTGTCGTGTCGGTCCGGGATAGGTAAAGGATTTTACTTGATTTCCTGGCTCCACGCACAGCTTGATGTTTGGTGTATTGATGCCTACATTAGGCCCGATAGAGTGAAGACGTATTTTAGCTAGTTATTTCATACGAGGCCAAGGCCAGTCAGACATGGACAGAGGCAGTCAGGAGCATCTTTGGATCAACAGGGGGCATCGCCGGGTTGGCGTAGACCTGCCCTGTGAGCTGTGTTGCCCGGACGGTGGTTCGGTGCCTGTCCGTATACTGAATCTGTCTGTCGGTGGGCTGAAATTCCGCTGTGGGCGGGATACCTTGTTCCGTGTCCTGCCTGAAGACCAGAGAATTCCGGGGCAGGTGATAGGGGTGAAGATGGGGATTCGGTTTCAGATTAAATCAGCGGGCGAAGCCCCGACATCACTGCGGGCAGATGTTCTGGTTGTGCACACCGAACGCCTGGCCCAGGATGAATATCATGTCGGGGTGCAGTTTATCGAATTGGACAAGGCCGTAGCCCGGGCACTCGGAAACTACATCGAAGAATGCAGGGAACTGCAGCAGGTTTGATGTTGTGTCGAATCCAGTGCAGATTGATGTGTCTCTCAGGATCAGGCTGAGGCTGCACGCACTCTCCGGTAGCTATTAAAAGCCGATCAACTCGGCATGTAGTCCGCGATTCCTGGCGGCATTGACAAACTCGATGGAATTGACGGCATCCGGATCATATTCAATCAACATCAGGTGCGGTTTCTCATCATGATATGCCGCTGCCATAACACCACCCATACCCAGTATGATATCGCGCAGACCTTCGCGTTCGTCGTGCGTGGTTTCCTCGTCGATGTGGAAAGTAACCTCTGCTAGTTTGTTACCCATCGTCACACCCTCCTCATTTTGCATCCTGTCAGGAAGTATGATTAATCATAGTTAAAATAAATACCGGCTTCCTTAACATGGATTAAATTCTCGGTACACAATCCGGTTATTTTGCACTCGACTGGTGGAGAATGCGTGGACGTACGCGAGGCCCCATGACTATTATAAGCCCTGTTTATTTTAGCTCATGACTACATTCCAATATTTTGATAGGGCAATCCGCACTGGCCATACTACTGCGGCAGCGTCTCCACTAGTGGTTATGGGAATAGCGCTTTCCCATGTCCTGGTGACGCCTGTCAGCCAGTTTCAGGTGATATTCGTTCCAATCCTCCTGCCACGCGCTGGATCCATTCACGAGCACGAGCAGGATCAGTGGGCCAAAAACAAGAACGATGGGGATGTCGAGCGCGACACGGTTGTAGTCGAGAAGCATGATCAGTGCGCCGCCGGCGACGTACAGGAACAGCATACCGCTCGTGATCGTGGCCTTGATCATATGGATCAATAAGGTCAGTACCGTGGGCGTGTGGATTGTAGCTTTCTTCCGGGTCATGACCGCCCGGGTGTTTTTTTTCATCAACATAAGATCACCTGCCATGTTTTGAATTGTTATAGACCGCTGATAAATAGCTTAGGGAGCAGGGCGTTTCCCGTCTATTGTCCTTAGGTACGACTCCCGTGCACGGGACTGCCGGCAGCAACCGTGGCACAAAAAATAATAATTTAAACAAATACTTGTGTTGATTATCGAGGGGGCCGGGTGGGGTGTCATGGGGCCCTGGGTGCGGCGGCCGCACCCGCCATAGTCAATATGTACTAGTTCTATTCCGGTATTTTTCTACTAGGATGAAGTTTTATGAGCAAACCGGTTTTCAACTGCAGGATCGGGTCAGGCCAATATGGAAAGAAGAATAAAACTGGACCGGCGTAGCGGGTCCATCGAGAAGGAACGATTATTCCCGTGTGATCGTCGCAGGATGCCGGACCGGCGGCTGAATAATATCGCGGTAGAGTGGATACCGATCGAAAAGGCCGGCAAACATCCGATGCTCCGGTTCATGTTCTGGAAGATATAATTTCTCGTTATCAAGCAGAAATTGACTGAATAACCTTTACTCCGATCTTTAATACAGCAAACGCACCGGCGCGGCCTGCCTGAAAATAAGTAACAGGGTGTAGCTGGAAGCGGATGGGAATGATGCCAATAGTGCGGCTGGAGCAAATATCAGTTATCTCCAGCACATCCAGACAACGGTATTGATCTGGATCAACTAGCTACGTTTTTTTTGAAAACCGACCGAGTGATTCCTGTTTGGGCATCTAAACTTAGAATGTATATTTGCACGGTTCGCGGCGTTTGGAAAGGGGCTATCAGATGCCACTGTGACCCGGGTGAATGGCAGGTGGTGAGGGGCACCAGGTTGCTGCAGCCTGCCATGACGGACCCGCGAATGACCGATGGGGCAAACAGTGAGGAGGCTAGTCATGAATAAAATTCACCCGATTGGAGTCGTGATTCATATAGGTAACGCGCTTGATGCGGATCAAAGGAGTGACGTCGTCAGTCACCTGGAAGGATGCGAGGGAGTGGAAAACGCCCGGTTCACGCCAGGACGGGATCACTTGCTCGTAGTTGACTATGATTCAAACAGATTGCAGTCACAGGAAGTCCTGGGATACGTCAGGGAGGACTGCAGCGGATCCGCGCTGGTCGGCATCTAATAAACCAGTGTCTGGCCACGTCTGGCCAGAAAGTTCAGCGGCCGTTTGAGGAGGCTTGGCCTTGGGTGTTTTACATGCAGTGCTTGTCGATCTGAACAATGGAGGAGACCCGTATGTCAATCACAACCGAATCAGCCCAGCAAACACCTGAGGCACTCAACGCATGGTTCGATCAGCGCTTTGCCGAAAAAATGGAAGAACGGGAACAGAACGCGACCCCCAGACTTTCCATTATGGTTACCAAGGGTACGCTCGACTGGGCCTATCCCCCTTTTATTATCGCTTCCACTGCCGCGGCTATGGGTTGGGATGCTACCCTGTTTTTCACCTTTTACGGGCTGGCGCTGCTGAAGAAAGACCTGAAGCCCAATATCAGCCCGCTGGGTAATCCGGCGATGCCCATGAAGATGCCGTTTGGCCCGCAGTGGTTCCAGGGTATCGAGTGGAATATGCCCAACCTGCTCATGGCCGGCGTCCCGGGTTTCGAGTCCCTGGCGACAACCCTGATGAAGAAGACGGTGAAGAATCACGGCGTAGCCACGGTTCCTGAGCTGCGAGATCTCTGTATCGAGGCCGATGTAAAGCTGGTGGCCTGTCAGATGACCGTTGACCTGTTTGGCTGGGAGCAGGATGAATTTATCCCGGAAATTTCCGAGTGGGCCGGCGCAGCCACCTACCTTGCCAATGCCAAGGGGGCCGACATCACCTTGTTTGTTTAAAACAGGCGCATCATCTCAACTGGACTGGGGCAAGAACCGCTCCAGTTACATTCTCCAGGCGTTCGCACGCTTGGGGGGGGCGGCGCTATCGTCTTGACTGTCCCTGATCAGATATCACAACTCCGGCTTGCCCGTGCACCCGGGGATTTTTCCGGGCGGGTTGGTACGGTCCGTGTACTGGTGGCGTTTATAAGGTATCCTGCACACCCTGGATTATCTATGGCCTGAATCAGGCCTTTCCTTGAAGTGGTGCACGCATGACCAACAAGAACGAAAAGGCAGACACTGTCTGATGCGTGGGGCACCCAAAAAGATCCTCTATATCCGCCTGCCTTGCTGGAAGATCTATCCGGGCGGGGTGATTTACGTCGCTGACTATATTCACAAGCAACGCCCGGAAATTCACCAGGAGATCCTGGATCTCGCTCTCGTCGCCCCCGCCCAGCGCAGAAAGACCCTGAAACGAAAGGTGCTGGCATCAAGGCCGGATATCGTGGCGTTCTCGTGGCGCAATATGCAGTCATTCGGTCCACATCCGGAGGATGATGCCCTGGATGTGGTGATGAACTTTGATCACTCGCCAAGGCTGATTAGCAGGCTGAAAGCCGGCATTGATGCGCTGTCCATCATCTATGACTACTCTGCCAGCCGGATACGCAATTTCGGTTTAATAAAGCTGGTGCGCAGATTGTTGCCTGAATCAAGGATTGTGGTCGGCGGTACGGCTGTCTCGATTTTCGGTAAGTATGTCGTGAAGCAATGTCCAATCGACAGTGTGGTGGTTGTCGGTGAGGGCGAGGCTGCAATGCTGTCCATCGTAGACGGTTTCACAGAAGCGGCAGGTGAGTGCTATTACAAGGATCATTCAGGCAGGGTCAGTCATACGCACCCGGAAGGCAATTTTGACCTGGCCGGACTCACCGCAGTTGATTTTAGCTATATCGAGTCCATTTTCCCGGTGTTCCACGAGTACCTGGATGATTATGTCGGTGTGCATACCAAGCGCGGCTGCCCGTATCAGTGTCACTTCTGCCTCTACAACAAGATCGAAGGTGCAAGGCAACGCTACCGCGAACCGCATGAGATTGTCGATGAAATCGAGGCGCTCAACAGGCATTACGGCGTCACGAAGATCTGGTTCACCGATGCGCAGTTCTGTTCAACCAAGCGGAGTACCCGCCATGTTGAACAGATCCTTGATGAGTTGATGCGTAGAGGTATAACCGTCGAGTGGACCGGCTATTTGCGCCTGAACTATCTCACCAGGGAACTTGCAAGGAAAATGCTGGACAGCGGTTTAGCCAGTCTTGATCTGTCGTTTACGGGTACCCAGGAGATCATTAACAGCCTGACGCTGGGTTATTCGCTGGAACAACAGATGGAAGCATTCCGGATGTTCAAGCAGGCCGGTTACACCGACCAGCAGGTCAAGCTGTATATACCACTCAATGCACCGGGCGAGACGGTGGCGACACTGAGAAAAACCATCAACCGTATCAAGGAACTGTACCAGTTGTTTGGCCGGGATAATGTGCTGCCTTTTATTTTCTTCATCGGCATTCAGCCCGGCACGCCCGTGGAACAGCTGTTGATTCGGCAAGGCTACCTGAAGAAGGACTACAACCCACTAACGCTGAATCCCTTTGTTATAAAGCGGTTGCTATATAATCCGGATCCCCTCGGTCCCTTGATTGCGCGCAGTTATCTCGAGGCAGTAGAGAATCTGGATAAGGACAGTGACTATGTCGGTCGCGCCACCATGGACATCCTCGAGCGGGAACTGGAAAAGCCGGAGGTCGTGGCGAGGATGGATGGCCGCCTGACACCGGTCAATATAGGTGACGAGGTATCCTGAATATTGCCTGTTGCGGCGGAGGTGAGCGTCAGGTGGCGAATACTGTCAGGTCGTACCGGCGGCGGCCCCACCCTTGTTGATTGCCGCCAGCTGACTGATCAGCTTATCCAGCCCGTCCCGGCGGATCTTGCTGGTGAATGTCGTCCGGTAGTTGGTCACCAGGCTGATGCCCTCGATTGACACGTCATACACCAACCAGTCACCGTCCGTACGATGCAGTCGGTAGGCGATGGTTACCGGAATCCCGTTGGCCGGGTTGATTTCGGTGTGCACTGTTACCCGGGTGTCGTTCTCGTTCATGGTGAATGGCAGGTAGTCGATTTCTTCGTCGACATACACCGCAAGCGCACTGCCGTATTTGCGTACCAGCAAGGAGCGAAACTCGCTGATGAATTGATTGCGTTGTGCGGGAGTCGCGCGCCGCCAGTATTTCCCCAGTGTCCAGCGTGCCATGCGTTCAAAATCGAAATGTGGCATGACAACCTCAGACACCAACTCATACAGCCGCTCGGGTGCCTGTTCAATGACCGTTTTCTCCTGTCTGAGTCTTGTCAGCATCTGGGTGGACGTGTCGCGAACCAGTTCCTGGGGCGGTTGACTGGGGAACACCTGAGGGCCGAATGCCATCAGGGCCAGAGACAACATTAGCGTAAACGGTCGTTTCATTTGTCCAACCTCTCGATGTCGTGAGGGACACATCGTCGTATCGTCAAATCGCAGGTGCTTCCGTCTTATATCGGACTCGCGCGCGAATTCTATATCGAATTCCGGGAAATCTATCCCGCGCGCATCCATTTCATGACTGCTACTACAGCAAGTAACATGCCAGCCTATCAACGAGGCCGGTGCCGGATTGTCTATTTAACTGTGCCTTGGCCGGGACGTGGAAGTCGGCGTGCGTGCTGGGTGTGTTCGTTATAAAATATAATAAAAACAGCAGGTTGTTAATTATTAGAACGATTTCACGGGGTATTCCCGTGGCCGCGCTGCAAATACGACCCCGGCTGGTTGTACCCGCTATATCAGTGGCGAGGCAGCGAATGCCGCGGTGGTGATGGCTCGGTGAGCCAAGCGTTGCTAGTTAACGACATTGTTACCCTATGTTGCTCAATGGGTTAACATGGTGTCGGCTTTTACTGTTGTGATTTGGCGACATAAACTTCCCGCCACGGGCTGTTTTCCCCCGTGTGACACACGGTCCATCCCATGTTTTGGTATGCCTGGCAGGCGCACGCGCGTAATGGCATAGGTATTGCTTATCCCCGGGTAGGCATGTGCCTGTTACGACAAATCCACAAAAGAGGATGTAAACATGAAGAAATTGATGTTGATCGCCGCCCTGGTTTTTGCGGCACCGTTCGCCTACGCCGACAGTGAACTGGCCACGGACGCCGCCGCCGCTGCTGATGCAGGCGCTGACGCTGCTGCCAATACGGCTGTCGAAGCCGTTGAAATTGTCGAGAAGGGAACGCAAGCGGCAACTGAAGAGCAGGCGCTGTCACAGGCCAAGACTGGCGACACTGCAGAATAAGGTAGCACCCAAGGGGTCCTGGCATCGCTGTCCCCCGTCAGGGCCCCTTTCACCTTTTACTGGAAATCTTCAACACGTCTCAATAAACATCATTCCTGCCGGACCCGGTGTTACCGGTCTACAGATCCTTTTCCGGGGCTCCCTTGTTATACGGTCATGACGACCGTTCTCCAGTAGCAATACAATACAGCTTGTTTATTTAGTGTCTTGCCGTTTGTAAACAATGATGTCCAGTGGTTCCCGTCCCTTATGCCGCTGCTATTATCCCGATTTGAGTGTAATGCTCAACAGTGCGATGTTGTTGGGTGCACTGCCCTAAGTCATGTCCTCCGCAATGCAGCAGTGGCGGCTGACTTACGGCGGCGACCAGATTGACGTTGAGAATATCGACTTCAATCCCTTTTGCCGGTGTGACCAGCATGGAACATCTGATGTACAGGTCGGGGATAATGAAACCCTGATTGCAGCGCGCCCGCCACGCCGGTCATCAGCGATGAACAGCTGATGGCACTGGCGCCGGGCAGCCGCGATGCGGTGGTGTGCGGTTTCCTGGTTTCCAGGCATGCCATGCAGGCCGTCCTGCTGATGGCCAGTGAGCCAAATACTGACAAGGAAGCGGTGGCCAATTCCGGTATTGATCTCTAGGTCTCACCTGTTTTCCATTTACCAAGGAGATAAGTGTGAACAAGTTTCTGCGTTTGCTGAGTGTGTCGTGTGCGTTGTTTTTCCTTGCCGTGCCGGTGAGTGCCGATGAGGTGTACCTGGCCAATGGCGACCGAGTCAGTGGCACGGTGATTAAAAAACAGGGGGATATCCTGACGCTCAAGACGGATTTTGCCGGCGAAATCGAAATCGCCTGGGACAAGGTCGTCACTGTGTCCACCGAGGCACCAGTCGTTGTGCAGCTCGATGACGCGACGCTGCTCAAGGGTACGCTGGCCCGGTCCGATGACGGTAGTGTCGGTATCGCGGGCAGTGAGCTGGTGCAGGCAGGCCAGGTACCCGTGGCACGGGTCGCCCTGATCAACCCGCCGGCTCCGCAGAACGGGGTGAAGCTGAGCGGGCGTGCCAATGCCGGTGTCTACATCGCCAAGGGCAATACCGACAAGGAGTCCTACCACGGTGATATCGAGGCCATTGCGCGTACCAAACAGAACCGTTTCACTGCCGGTGCGATCTACAATCAGGCACTGGATGACGGTGTAGAGAGCGAGAACAATGCCACGGCCTACCTCAAGTACGATCACTTCTTCACCGACAAGTGGTACACCTATGCCAATACGGTGCTGTTCAAGGATGATTTTGCGGACCTGAATCTGCGCACCTCGCTGGGCCTGGGTGCCGGCTACCAGTTTATCGAGTCGGAGCTGACCAATCTGTCACTGGAAGGTGGTCTTTCCTATGTGAACGAGGACTTCGATCTGGCGCCGGATGACAGCTACCCGGCGGCACGCTGGTCACTCAACTACGACCACTTTCTGTATCCGGACAGGCTGCAGTTCTTCCACTTCCACGAGGGGCTGCTGGGGCTGCAGGATACCAAAGACATCATCATTATCACGCGTACCGGTTTGCGTGCGATGCTGACGGACAGTTTCACTGCCACGGCAGAGGTCGATGTCGACTGGGACAACACCCCCTCACCGGGCAACGACCGGGTGGATACGCGCTACCTGTTCAACCTGGGCTACGGCTGGTAGCGCTTGTTCTGAACGCGTCTTAGGGAGTGCACCGCTGCCAGCGGCACCGGGCCCGGGCAGGGTGCACTCCATGGCCTGTTGGATACGCGTGCTGCAGGCTCAGGCCTGGGCAGTGGGCGCGTAACGCCGCTGCACGTAGTCGTCGACCAGTTTCTGGAAATCTGCGGCGATGGAATCACCCTTCAGTGTTACGGTCTTTTCCCCGTCGACGTAAACCGGGGCGACCGGTTTCTCACCCGTGCCTGGCAGGCTGATGCCGATATTGGCGTGCTTGCTTTCACCGGGCCCGTTGACCACGCAGCCCATGACAGCCACGGTCATCTCTTCGACGCCCGGGAATTGCCGGCGCCAGACTGGCATCCGGGTGCGCAGGTGTCCCTCGATGTCCTGGGCGAGTTGCTGGAAGTAGTGGCTGGTGGTGCGGCCGCAACCCGGGCAGGCAATGACCGCGGGGGTGAAATGCCGCAGTCCCATCGACTGCAGCAGTGTCTGGGCCACGACCACCTCGCGGCTGCGGTCACCCCCCGGTTCCGGTGTCAGGGAGATGCGGATGGTGTCACCGATGCCTTCCTGCAGCAGTACCGACAGGGCGGCCGAGGAGGCCACGATGCCCCGGGTGCCCATGCCGGCCTCGGTCAGGCCGAGGTGCAGGGCATAGTCACAGCGTGCCGAGAGTTCGCGGTAGACCGCAATCAGGTCCTGCACCCCGCTCATCTTGGCCGACAGAATAATGTGGTCGCGCCCGAGCCCGATGGACTCCGCCTGGGCGGCACTCTCCAGTGCCGAGGTCACCATGATCTCGTGCATCACCTCATGGGATTCCCTGGGTTCGCTGCGTCCCGAGTTCTCATCCATGAGCCGTGCGACCAATGCCTGGTCCAGGCTGCCCCAGTTCACGCCGATGCGCACCGGCTTGTCATAGCGGCAGGCGGTCTCGATCAAGGCACTGAACTGCTCGTCACGTTTCTTGCCGCGGCCGACATTTCCGGGATTGATGCGGTATTTGGCCAGCGCCTCGGCGCATCCGGGGTGGTTCGCCAGGAGCTTGTGCCCATTGAAATGGAAGTCACCGACCAGCGGGATGTCCAGGTTGGCCTGCAGCAGACGTTCGTGGATGTCAGGCACGGCGCGCGCCGCGTCCTCGGTATTGACCGTAATACGCACCAGCTCGGAACCGGCGCGGGCCAGTTCGGTTACCTGCTGTACGGTTGCGACGACGTCTGCGGTATCGGTGTTGGTCATGGACTGCACCCGGACCGGCGTCGCGCCACCAACAATGACACTGCCGATGCGGACCGCAATCGAATGTCGGGGTGTGATCATGGGCGGGGAGAGCGACATGCAATGGTTACCTGTACCACGGGGCCGGTAATGATAATTCATTTTCCGGGACCGCACAGGGAGTCGGGATACAGGGCGCCCAACGATTTCCGTGAGCCGGGTACAGTGCCCGTATAAGCGCCGTGTTTTGATGTATTTATATTGAAAAACAATTAGATAGGAGATTAGTTGCATCCAGAAAGATACTGTATATACTTACAGCACCTGTACAGATAAACAGTTATTCGCTTATGGCCAAAGACACACTCACCGCCCGCCAGGCCGAGATCCTCGAGCTGATCCGCCACCACATTGCACAGGCGGGTTGCCCACCCACACGCGTCGAGATCGCCGCAGCCCTTGGTTTTCGCTCCCCGAATGCCGCGGAGGATCACTTGCGTGCATTGGAACGCAAAGGGGCCATTGAGCTGGTTTCCGGTGCCTCGCGTGGTATCCGGCTCATGGAGGAAGACCCCGGCCTGCCGGTGGTCGGGCGTGTCGCCGCCGGTGAACCGATACTCGCAGAGCAGCATATCGAGGACTACTGTCATATCGAGGCGGGACTGTTTCATCCGCATGCGGATTACCTGCTGCAGGTGCACGGAGACAGCATGAAAGATATCGGCATCATGGACGGCGACCTGCTGGCGGTGCATCGCACCCCGCAGGTCGAGAACGGCCAGATCGTGGTCGCCCGCATTGACGAAGAAGTGACCGTCAAGCGTTTCCGCCGGCGCGGTTCGATCGTGAGCCTGCTACCGGAGAACCCGGCCTACGACCCCATCAAGATTGATTTGCGAGACCAGCCCCTGGTGATCGAGGGACTGGGTGTCGGTGTACTGCGCAAGGAGATATGACTATGAACAGTTCCCCCAAACTGCACCACCTGAATGCCTGGGACAAACAATGTGCCCGTCAAGTGCCGGTCATCGCTGCCGGTATACCCGAACTGGAAGCACTGCTGCCTGCCGGTGGCTGGCCGAAACGTGGACTCGTCGAGGTGCTGCTGCCGGATGAATATACCGATGCGCTGTCCCTGTTCCTGCCGGCGCTGTCCCGGCTGAGCCAGCAAGGCCGCTGGCTGGGCATGGTGGTGCCGCCTTACGGGGCGCGCGCGCGGTTACTGTCGGACCCGGCCGTGGAATCATCGCGTATCCTGCAAATCAATCCGCACAAGGGTCGCAGCGGGCTATGGACGCTGGAGTCGTTGCTGCGCTCCGGTGACTTCAGTGTGGTAATGGGATGGACGGGCTGCGTGACGCAGCTGATGGCAAAACGCCTGGAGAAGGCCGCCGGTATAGGCCATACCCTCGGTATCCTGTTCCGGGTGGAGACAGATGTAGTATCGACGTCCGGGATCGGGCTGCGGTTGCAGCTGGAGGCCGATGCCACCGGGCGGGCGGTCTACCTGCTGGACGAGCGGGGCGGCCGGCTGTCTGGTGCCGCCCCGGCTTAGCAGTTCCGTTACGCGCGCAGCGTTACCCTTTCACGTCAGCCGGTACTGCCGGGTGTCTCACCCGTCTCCTGTGACAGGCTGGCCGTCAGCAGTTGTTCCATGGCCGTTCCGTGTACCGGATGCTGCAGCACCGCGTGCAGGGGGATGATCCCGTTGAGCTTGTCAACGTAGCGGCGCTCGATTTTATCCACCATCACAATAACCCGCGCAGTGGGCGCGAATTTCTGCAGGCTGTAGAGGAACACATCCAGATTGCTGATGTTGACACCGGCATAGTTGTTACCGTAGCCATAAAAGAATTCGGCTACGATGAAATCCGGGGCCTGCGACTTCAGCTGGCTGATGGCCTTTCTTATCGAGCCCACCCGTGTTTCTGCCAGATCAAGCCGGCGATACAAGCCAGAGAAATCCGGGTGGGTCGGTGACTCGACAATGGATAGCAGGGTCGCTGACGGCATCTGGCATTCTGATAAAGTCTGTTAGCTTTTGCAGCCGGATTACTGCTGGAACGACTTTGCCAATGCCTCGAGCAATGCCACGTAGATCCCGTGACAAAACTCGACTGCGTCTTCTGAGTTCGACTCCCAAGAAGATGTCCATTCTACCAGCGTGCCAGCCCCCTCTGGATCAGGGCCCAGCTTGATGGATCCAATGTAATTCGACACATCATCCGGTGATACCGGGCTGGGACCGTCATCGATGGAATACCTCAGCATATGCCGGTCCTCGTCGACTTCGATCAGGGTCTCGTGGAAGACCTGGTTGAGGATCCTTTTCGCACCCACCGCGTTGCCGGCCAGCTCGCCGACTTTATCGACACGGGTAATGACATTCGGCGCCCAGCTAAAATCATGGAAGTTGCTGAGTCGGGCCCAGACCTCCGCAATGGGTGCGGGAACGACGATCGACTGGCTGGTAGATGGCATGTGTTTCTCCTCCGGGCTTTCAAGCCGATTGACAGTGGGAATAGTCAGCTGGCCTCGCCCCTGCGCAAGGCCACCTTGTAGTCCTGGTAGAGCTGGATCATGCGTTGCCAGAGCGGGCCGGGCTGACCGTCTCCGACGATTTCGTCATTGAGGTGGGTGACCGGTGAAATTTCACGGGTGGAACTGGTGACCCAGACTTCCTCGGCTTGCTCGAGGTCCTGCTCTGTGATGCCGGCCTCGCGGAACGGAATGCCATTGGCGGCAGCCAGTTCCAGGACCAGATCGCGGGTGATGCCGGGCAGCAGGGAGGGGCCCTTGGGCGGCGTGACCAGGACGCCGTTGTGAACGATGAAGATATTGCTTGCCGCACCTTCGGTGGCATGGCCGTTCTTGATCAGGATGGCCTCGGCTGACGCCGCATCGATGGCCTGCTGACGCAGCAACACATTGGGCAGCAGGGTGATTGCCTTGATGTCGCATTTTTGCCAGCGGATGTCCGGCAGGGTAATGGCCTTGATCCCGATCTCGCTGGCAATATCACGCATTGCGGATGCCGGCGTGCTCATGGCGAACACCGTTGGGCGGGTATCGACCGGGAAGGCATGATCACGCCTTGCGGCCGCGCCGCGGGTGACCTGCAGGTAGACGTCCTGGTCGCTGCCAGTGTTACGTGCCACCAGCTCGGTGAGGATCTCGGTCCACTCGAAATCCGTCAGTGGATTGCCGATGCGTACGCCGTCAAGGCTGTTCTGCAGGCGCTTGAGGTGATGGGTGAGCCGGAACAACTTGCCGGCGTAGACCGGAATGACCTCGTAGACACCGTCACCGAACAGGAAGCCGCGGTCCATGACGGACACCTGTGCCCGGTCCAGTGGCAGGAAGGTACCGTTCAGGAAGGCGGTGGACATGTGCGTTGCGGAGTCCCGGTGGTCAGCGGTCCAGGCGTGGCCCTATTCGAAATAGAGCAGGGCTTCATCCATCATGCGCTGCCATATGGAACCTTCATCAACACCCTGCAGGGCAACCAGTTCCTGTTCAACGATCAGCTTGTCGCCCAGCTGTACCTGTACCTTGCCGAGTGCCTGTCCCTGGGTGACCGGGGCGGTGATGCGGTTGTCGATGGTCATGGAGGCATCCAGCGACTTGTATTGCCCCCGCGGGATGGTTGCATACAGTGGCCTGCTCAGGCCGAGTGAGACAGATTCTGTTGCACCCTTCCAGATGCGCGTGGTGGTCAGCGGGTCTCCGGGATCGTACAGCTTGTGGGTTTCGAAGAAGCGGAAACCGTAATTGAGCAGGGCCTGGCTGGCATCGGCACGGGCATTCTCGCTCTTGGTGCCGAGTACCACGGTAATCAGGCGCATGCCGTCCTTGTTTGCCGAGGTCACCAGGCAATAGCCCGCCGAGTCGGTGTGCCCTGTCTTGACACCATCAACGCTGTCGTCACGCCAGAGCAGCTTGTTACGGTTGTACTGGGTGATCTCGTTAAAGGTGAATTCTTTTTGCGAGTACCACTTGTAGTATTCAGGAAACTCGGCGATCAGCAGTTCGGCAATGCGGGCAATGTCCCGTGCCGTCATGCGGTGGTCGGGGCCGGGCAGGCCGGTCGAATTGGTGAAGTGGCTGCCTTGCAGGCCGATTTCCTCGGCATGGCGGTTCATCAGGGCGGCAAAGGTCTCCTCGCTGCCGGCGATGTATTCGGCCAGCGCCATGGTGGCGTCGTTGCCGGACTGGATGATCATACCCTTGAGCAGGTCCTCCACCGAGACCTGCTTGCCGACCTCGATGAACATACGTGAACCGGGTGTGCGCCAGGCCTTTTCGCTGATCGTCACCATATCGCTCAAGGCAATATTCCCCGACAACAGTTCCTTGAAGACCACGTAGGCCGTCATCAGCTTGGTGATGCTGGCTGGTTCCACCGAGTCCTCAGAATTCTGCTCGGCGATCACCCGTTTGCTGTTGAAGTCCTTGATGATGAAGGCCTTGGCGCCGCTGGCAGGCGGCTTGGGTATTGGCAGGGGGGCGGCCTGGGCGGCGGTAAGTACTAGGAAAAAGGGAATCAGTGCAATGATGCGAATGATGCGAGACGGCATGACGTTCCTGTTCTGGTGTGTGTGAAAAAACTGCCTGCATTGTCCGCATGTCACGGATGATTTGCAACGCCACCCGGGATGCGTGATGGCGGTATCAGTCGATGATGACCTGGGTATCACTAATTCCAAGTGATATCAGGCTGTTGGCGGCCTGGTCGGCCTCATTGACAGAGGCCAGCGGGCCGATCTGGACACGGTACAGGGGGGGGCTGGTCGTGTCCCTCGAAACGATGCGCACCGGCCCCAGATTCGACGCGTCCAGGCGGTCCTTGAGGCGTTCCGCATTGTCCCAGACACGAAAGGCGCCGACCTGGATAAACAGGCTGATTTCCTTGGCGCCGACGGGTTCTACCAGGCGGGTCTGTTGCAATCCCGCCTGCGGGTGAGTGGCGGCTGTGGTCGCCACGATTGCCGTTTCGGCCGTGCTGGAGGGGGCATCCGCCACGGCTGTCGCGGTGGCGGGTGCGTAGGTGTCAACCACCTCGACCTCGACCAGGCCGGTGCCGTGCTCCAGGATACCGAGTTTGGCGGCCGCCACGTACGACAGATCGATAATGCGGTTGTTGTGGAACGGTCCACGATCATTCACCTTGACGATCACGGACCTTGCGTTGCGCTTATTGGTGACCCTGACATAGGTGGGCAGGGGCAGGGACTTGTGGGCCGCGGTCATCTTGTAGATGTCGTAGATCTCGCCACTGGAAGTGCGCCGGCCATGGAACTTGGTGCCATACCAGGAGGCGATGCCGCTCTCCTTGTAGCCGCTGCTGCTCGGCATGGTGTAGTAGCGCTTCCCGTTGATTACATATGAGCTGGGATTGCCGTAACGGCTTGGCGGTTCGGCACGCGGTACGGCGTCCTGGATGCCGGAGATGTCCTGCGGCTGTGGCGGGGCCTGGTCAGCGGTTTCCAGCGGACCGCGTGTACTGCAGCCCGTGCCGAGCAGGGCGCTGAACAGCGCGGCCAGAAAGAACCTTGTGTATGCCGGTCGTTTAATCATGCCTCACCTGTAAGGACTGCTGGCGCGCCTGCCGGATCTCTTCGCTCAACTGGTAGACCGCCATGGCATAGAGCGGGCTGCGGTTGTAGCGAGTGATAACGTAGAAATTGTTCAGTGCCAGCCAGTATCCCGGTCCATCCTTGTTCTCCAGTGTAACCAATGCCGCGAGTGCAGCGTCCGGCAGTGGTGTGGAAGGCGTGATACCCGCCTGCTGCAACTGTTTCATTGCAGTGTGAGCTTTCAGGCCCTTGTCCAGCACGGCGTTGTAGGCATCACCCGAGACGCTGGCGCGGATTACCACCGGTGCCCCCAGTGCCCAGCCATGCTTGTGCATGTAGTTGGCGACACTGCCGATGATGTCCTTGGGACTGTTCCAGAGGTCGCGCTTGCCATCCTGGTCGAAGTCAACGGCGTATTGCCGGTAGCTGCTGGGGATGAACTGGCCGTAACCCATTGCGCCGGCATAGGATCCTTTGGTGGACAGCAGGTTGATATTCTCCTCGCGGGCAAGCAACAGGTAGTTCTCCAGTTCTCCGCGGAAGAACTTGCTGCGCGGCGGGTAGTCGAATGCCAGCGTGGCAAGCGCATCGAGCACGCGGTGCGAGCCGGTGTTGTTGCCGTAGCGGGTTTCAACACCGATGATCGCCACGATCACCTGGGCGTCGACGCCCAGTTCCCGTTCCGCCTTGTCCAGTATTTCGGCATGCTGGTTCCAGAAGGCGACGCCACCGTCGATACGACTCTGGGTCAGGAAGATCTTGCGGTATTCGTACCAGGCCAGGCGCTTTTCCGCTGGCCGGCTCATCAGCTTGAGGATGTCTTCACGACGCTGTGCCGCGCTGAAAATCGAAGTCAGTTCGGCCTTGCTGAAATCATGGCGGGCGGCCATGTCCTTGATGAAGGCCTGTGCCTCCGGGTGGGAGGTGTAGCCGGAAGAATCCGGGGCGGCGGCAATCGTGGTGCAGGCCGGCAGGGCGACGAAAATTGCCACGAGCACACTGGTGGTTTTGAGAATCCTTTGTAGCATCGGGGTGCTTTCCCTGATATTGATTCCGGCCGTATTCTACCACTTCATGTCGGCAGTAGCTTGCGGTGTGTATGGATTGACATCAGTATCCCAAAACCGGCCAACAGGGTGACGATCGATGTACCGCCGTAACTTATCATGGGCAGGGGCAGGCCCACGACCGGCAGCAGACCCGTCACCATGCCGGTATTGACAATGATATAAACAAAAAAGGTCAGCGCAAGGCTACCGGCAAGCAGGCGCGTGAAGGTGTCCTGGGCCTGGATGGCGATCAGCACGCTGCGGATCACGATGAAAATGTAGAAGGCGAACAGCAGCAGGATGCCGATGAGGCCGAACTCCTCGCCGAGCACGGCAAATATGAAGTCGGTCGAACGTTCCGGCAGGAAATCCAGCTGTGACTGGGTGCCGTTCAACCAGCCCTTGCCGAACAGCCCGCCCGAGCCGATGGCGATCTTGGACTGGATGATATGGTAGCCGGCGCCAAGAGGCTCTTTTTCCGGGTTCAGGAAGGTCATTACCCTCACGCGTTGGTAATCATGCATGAAATGCCACAGCAGCGGGGTGGTCGCGGCTGCAAGCGCCGTCAGAAAGCCAAGCAGGCGCCACTGCAGACCGGCCAGGAACAGGACAAAGAATCCCGAGCTCGCGATCAACAGGGAGGTGCCAAGGTCCGGCTGTTTGGCGATCATCAGCACCGGGACAGCAATGATCACGCCGCCACCAAGCAACTGGTAGCGGTTGGGGGGAAGGCGCACATCGGCAAGATACCAGGCCACCATCATGGGGACGGCGAGTTTCATCATTTCCGATGGCTGGAAACGGACGATATACAGGTTGAGCCAGCGTTGGGCGCCACCGCTGACCTCGCCCATGACCAGTACCGCGAGCAGCAGCATGATACCGATCACGAACACCCAGGGGGTCAGGCGTTGCAACACCATCGGGGTGATCTGGGCAACGGCGAACATGCCGACAAAGGCAATACCCAGGCGAGTCAGCTGGCGCCGGATCAGGTCCATATCCTCACCGCCGGCGCTGTACAGGACCATCAGCCCGAGGATCGAGACACCGATGAGCGCAAACAGCAGCGGTGCATCGACGTGCATGCGGTACTGCCAGCCGCGCCGGCTGGCATCCTGGTGGCTGGTCGGGAGCCTGTGCCTCATGACGCCTTGTCCAGCAGGTAACTGTCCATGATGGTGCGCGCGATGGGTGCCGCAACGGCGGCTCCACTGCCACCATTCTCGACAATGATGGCCACCACGATCTGCGGGTCATCGACCGGTGCGAAGGCGATGAACAGGGCATGGTCACGCAATTTTTCCGCGATCGCTTCGGCGTCGTATTCCTCCTCCTGCTTGAGGCCGAATACCTGGGCGGTGCCGGTCTTGCCGGCAATGCGGTAAGGACTGTCGAGGCCGATGCGGCGCGCCGTTCCGCGTTCGCCATGAACGACATGGACCATGGAATCGATGATGGCGTCCCAGTGTTCCGGGTCATTCATGGCAATGGTCGTGTCTCTCCGGCGCGGGTGTGGCTGCAACACCGAACTGCCGGTTTGCTGTTCGGCATGGATGATATTTGGCTTTACCCGCAATCCCCGGTTGGCCAACGTGGCGGTGGCGACCGCAAGTTGCAGGGGGGTGGACAGGAAAAAGCCCTGGCCGATGCCGGTGATAATGGTTTCCCCCGGGTACCAGGGTTCCCCGCGGTGCGTGCGTTTCCAGCCCGGTGATGGCAGCAGGCCCGATAACTCGCCCTGGATGTCGATGCCGGTACGACTGCCGAAGCCGAAGTGCTGCATGTAGTCGTGAATACGGTCTATGCCCATGGATAACGCCAGGTCGTAGAAATAAACATCGCAGGACTGGGCGATGGCGTCGCCGAGTTTTACTGTCCCGTGCCCTGTGCGTTTCCAGTCACGGTATTTGCGGCTGCTGCCGGGCAGGGTATAAAAGCCGGGGCAGTAGGTGCTGGACGTGTGCCCGGTAATACCCTGTTCCAGTCCGGCCAGGCCGATAAAGGGTTTGACGGTTGAGCCCGGCGGGTATTGCCCCCGCAGGCTGCGGTTGAACAGGGGTTCCTTATCGTCCTCCCTTAGCGCTGTGTAGTCGGCATACTCAATGCCATTCACGAACGGGTTGGGGTCGTAGACGGGCAAGCTGACCATGGCGAGGATATCGCCGGTCTTCGGGTCAAGCGCGATGGCCGAACCCGCGTAGTCTCCCAGTGCCTTTTCGGCGTCGGCCTGCAGGCGCGAATCCAGTGTCAGGTAGAGGTTGTTGCCGGGGATGGGCGGGGTGCGTCTGAGCACACGCAGCACCCGGCCCTGGGCCGTGGTCTCGACGTGCTCAAGACCGACCGTGCCGTGCAGCACCGTCTCGAAGGTTTTTTCGACGCCGGTCTTGCCGACGTGCGAGGTGCCGCTGTAATTCGAGCTATCGAGGGTCTTCAGGTCCCGCTCATCGATACGTCCCACGTATCCCAGGGCGTGTACGCCGAGGCTGCCGAGTGGGTAGTGCCGGGCGAGGCCGGCATGAATGTCGACACCCGGCAAGCGGTGCCGGTTGACGGAAAAGCGCGCTACCTCTTCATCGCTGAGGTGAAAGCGCAGCGGCACGGCCTCGAAGCGCGGCTTGCGCTTTAACAACTTCTCGAAACGGCTGCGGTCGATGTCCCGGATGTGGATGATCTCCTCGAGTGCCGCAAGCGTTGCGGGTATGTCATTGACCTGTTCCGCAGTAATCTCCAGCCGGTAGGAGGAGAGATTCTCGGCGAGGATAATGCCGTTACGGTCATAGATCAGGCCACGACTGGGCGCAATGGCCCGCAATTTTACCCGGTTGTCCTCTGACAGGGTGGTGAAGTGCTCATGGGCAATGACCTGCAGGTACAGGAGCCGGCTGAAAAGCACCAGTAACAGCAGACCACTGAACATGAGCAGGGAGATCACCCGCCTGGAAAACAGGCGGTACTCGAGAAAGTGGTCTTTCAGCGTGAGCTGTCGCAGCATGGGGCGTGTTTTGCTAGCTAACCCTGAAGCTGCGCCGCAGCGAGCGCAGTGCAATATAGATGAAGGGCCAGATAAACATCCCCACTAGCGACGCTGCCCAGTAATACATGGGAGGCCCGGGCCTGCCGATAAACCGGGTGACCCAGAGGGACAGCAGTTGGTGCAGGATCAGCAGCACAAGCACAGTCAGTGCCTGCTGCCATACCGGAAACAGCCTGACGCGCAGATGAAACTTCAGGGTCAGGTAGGCCACGATGGTCAATGCCATGGCGTGCTGTCCCAGCAGGCTGCCGGTCAGCAGGTCGACCAGCAGACCCATAACCCAGCCGGTGCCGACACCGACCCGGTCCGGTACGGCCAGGCACCAGTAGATCAGGGTCAGGCCAACCCAGTCCGGGCGCAGGTAACGCGCCCAGTCGGGCAGGGGCATGATGGTTAGCAACAGGGCAATGATAAAGGTCACGACGATAACACTGCCGCCATGGCGCCTGCCGAGGATCACGGGTTCCCCTCCGTCATTGCGGCGGGTTGCCCGGTGACCTCCTGGATATCTTCCAGGGGCAGTTGTTCTTCGGCCGGCGCCGTGCTGCCGGTCTCCAGGGTGCTGGTGTCATCCGGCCAAACCAGCAGTATTTCGCGGCTCCGGTTCAGTTTTGCGCTCGGTGTGGCGATCACGGCCGCAAAGGAGCGTCCCGGGTCATGCTGCACGCCCTGGACAACGGCCACCGGATAGCCCGGCGGGAAACGCCCGCCCAGCCCGGAGGTGACCAGCAGGTCGCCGGGCTGGATGTCGGCGTTGTTGGGGATGTACGGCAATTCCAGCCGGTTGATGGTACCGCTGCCGAGGGCGATGGTGCGGATGCCGTTGCGATTGACCTGTATCGGCAGGGCATGCGATGTGTCGGTAATCAGTACCGCGGTCGAGGTGTACGGGCCGACGTGAACGATCTGTCCCATCACCCCATCTGCGTCCAGAATCGGCTGACCAGGATATATCTTGTCGAGTTCCCCCTTGTTGATGAGGACCTGGTGCTTGTAGGGATCGAGGTCGACTGACATCAGTTCCGCGACCAGCACCCGCTCGCCGATCTTGAACGATGAGTCCAGCAGTTCGCGCAGGCGGATGTTTTCCATTTCCAGTGCCTGCAGCTTCTGGCCCTGGGCCTTGAGCATCAGCAGCTGGGTATTCAGGCTGGCGTTTTCCTCCTGTAACTGGCGGCGGGTTGCGAGGGACTCACGGAACCACTCCGACACGGCCCTCGGCATATCAACTGCAAGTTGCAAGGGGTAGACCAGGACTGACAGGCCTGCACGCAGGTTATCAATGTGGCTCTGGCGGTGGTCCATCATCATCAAAGCTATGGACAATGTCACAAGTAACACCAGCCGTGTCGTGATCGATGGACCCTGTGTGAAGATGAGCTTGATGAGCGCACCCCTGTGTATTTGCTGGTGTTATCCTGCCGGGAAACCGCTTGCTATTGAAAACTGCGGGCTATTCTAGCGTATTCGTGCGTTTGGCTGCCGCCGTCGTTTGGGGGTTTATTCCACTGTGAAAACGTCACCACCGCGCTCATCGAAGAGTTCGAGCGCACGGCCGCCACCCCGGGCGACGCAGGTGAGGGGGTCATCCGCGACAACGACCGGGAGCCCGGTCTCTTCCATCAACAGGCGGTCCAGGTCGCGCAACAGG
>CAMYJI010000031.1:27626-44949 GCA_947258545.1 uncultured Ectothiorhodospiraceae bacterium | reverse complement strand
CCACTTGCTCTCGGTCAGTCATTCCTGCCTTCGCTAACGATTGTCTTCGTTAATAGGATTCTATTGGCCTTGACAGGAGGAGGCCTCATAAGTGTTATGCAGCGTTAACTTCAATTATTTCGCTTGCTGAGGAGGGGGATGGAACGGGCTCACCGGCCTCAATAAGGCCTTCGATATGAAATTCGATGGCTTCTTTTATAAGCTCCAGGACTTCATCCCGAGATTCACCCGCAGCAATACAACCCGGTAAATCAGGCACATGCGCACCATATCCGGTTTCACCTTCTTCTATGACTACCATATATTTCATGACATTTACCTCGCGACTATTTTAGACCAGCCTGCTTGAGGATGCTCGATAATGTTCCTGGAGGTATATCGGCACTGGGCTTTCCAGCTACAGTGACCGTTCCGCTTTTATCAGGATGCCGATACTGACGATGGCTCCCCTTCATCCGGGTCTGCTCCCAGCCATCCCTCTCAATCAATTTGATCAGTTCCTTGACCTTCACTAATTCTCTTCTCTATCTATGCCGCATAACGACTAAGCTGTGTGGCGCAAGCCGCATCGCGGCGAAGCGTCCAACACGAGCGCATTGTTAGGCCCCGACTTAATCACCGATAATTATTCCTTGCGCCATATTCTGAGGCCATGAATAGTCTATTCCAATTACGGCTTCGCCTTGCTCCTCGCCTTTTTCAGAGCACCAATACACGGAATAACCATCTGCCCCTAAAATAATCTGCGGATCTGACAAGTCATCTATATAACCAACTTCATAAGATTCTTTGTTTCCATCAAAATACCGTACAGCATCAGCCATGACTTTTTCTAAGTTAGTACTGATGTGCTTTATAAGTATTTCAGTTAGATCAGAGACATTAGCTTTATCAACACTTACCAGAACCTGAAAAGTGTCACTTTCAAATTCCTTCTCGTATTTATCCTCAAACTCCGTGAACAGCTTTAGCATCGTTTATTTATTGGGCCTAACAGTGAGTCGACATCATATTAGTATAAATAAATGCATAAATATCCGACATAGTAATGCTTAAATTTCCCTAATAACATCCTCTTAAATGTGCGAAGGTGGTGCTATGTCGAAAACAACGTCGATTTGCAGCCTTCGCCATCATAAATCCTCATATTATTAGATAACCAGTAACTTCAAAACGCAAAACTGACATGGAGGTCAGGAATGGGCTCACCGTTTTTGGAATCGGTCCGGAGAACCATTCGTACGCTTCATTATAGTGTTCGTACGGAGCAGTCATATATCTACTGGATCAGACAATACATCCTGTTTCATGACAAGCGTCATCCCATCGATATGTCAGTGGTCGAGGTGGGCCAGTTCCTCAGTTACCTTGCCAACGAGCGCCGTGTGGCTGCTTCCACTCAGAACCAGGCATTGAATGCCCTTAATTTCCTGTATAAAAAGGTTCTCGACCAGCCGCTTGGTGAACTCCAGGGCGTAACCCGCGCCAGGCGTCCGAAGCGCCTGCCGGTCATCCTTTCACGCAACGAGGTTGCCCGGTTGCTTAACCAGTTATCTGGTCGTTATCTCCTGATGGCAAAGATCATGTACGGCTCCGGCTTGAGACTTATGGAAGTATTGCACCTTCGTATCAAGAATGTTGATTTTCACCAGCATGCCCTGATTGTTCGTGCTGGCAAGGGTGACAAGGACCGGATAACGGTACTGCCCGATACCCTGGAGCCTTACCTAGGCAATCAAATCGAAAGAGTCCGCCTGTTGCACCAAAGCGACCTCGATGCGGGCTTTGGTGAGGTATCTCTGCCCTATTCCCTGGCCCGTAAGTACCCTTCTGCGCCATACCAGACGGGCTGGCAGTATGTCTTCCCTTCCGACAATCGAGCCAGGGACCCGCGTACCGGACGCATCAAGCGCCATCATCTTCATCGCAGTAGCGTGCAAAATGCTATCAAGAACGCAGTTCGTGCAGCCGGTTTGGATAAACCGGTCAGCAGTCACACCCTACGCCATTGTTTTGCGACCCATCTGCTGGAGGACGGTTATGACATCCGCACCGTCCAGGAACTACTGGGTCACAAGGATGTAAAGACCACCCAGATCTATACCCATGTACTCAATCGGGGCGGCCGCGGGGTGCGCAGTCCGCTAGATAAAGGCTAGAGGGGCCGCTGCGTGCGCAGTCCGCTGGCACCGATTGCGTCGGACCCGGTTGGACAAATGATTAATCGAATAGCCGGTGGGCCCACCCTAGTTGAGTGACCGCCAGACTCAGTCAAAGAACTCGGCATCGTGCTGGATTTCATGCGCCAGACTGCTGAGCCTGCCCGCTATCTTTTCCATCGTTTCCAGCAAGGCGGTATCGAGGCCCGCCTCGATGATCAGCTTGAGTTCGTTGTAGTGGTTCACGGGCAGGCTGTCGCCGGCGTCCTCCACCAGCTCGCGAAACCTGTTTGCCATTGCCTCTGCATGTTTTGCCTGGTGCATGCCTATTCCTCTGTGTCGTCTTTCAGCGGGCTGCTCTCGAGATAATGCTCGCCCTTTTCATAGATGTTCTTGGCCGATCCGACGATCAGCGGATCGGGTGGCGTCACGACAGCGGTGTCCTTGTTCGGATAGTCCAGACTGTTCAGGACAAAACGCATGGCATTCAGACGCGCGCGCTTCTTGCAGTCCGACTTGACGACCGTCCAGGGCGCATCGGCCGTGTCGGTATAGAAGAACATGGCCTCCTTCGCCTCGGTATACTGCTGCCACTTGTCCAGGGATGCCATGTCGATCGGGCTCAGCTTCCACTGCTTCAGCGGGTCGTGCTGGCGACCCTGGAAGCGGCGAAACTGTTCATTGCGACTGACCGAGAACCACAGCTTGTAGAGCCTGATGCCGCTCCTGACCAGCATGCGTTCCAGCTCCGGTGCCTGGCGCATGAATTCCAGGTATTCTCCGGGCTGGCAGAAGTTCATGACACGCTCGACGCCGGCACGGTTGTACCAGGAACGGTCGAACAGGACGATTTCACCGGTGGTCGGGAGATGCTTGATATAGCGCTGGAAGTACCACTCCCCCAGCTCCTCGTCGCCCGGCTTCTCGAGCGCCACCACGCGGGCGCCGCGCGGGTTCAGGTGCTCCATGAAGCGCTTGATGGTGCCGCCCTTGCCGGCCGCGTCCCGACCCTCGCAGAGCAGCACGATCCGCTGCCCGGTCTCCTTGACCCAGCCCTGCATCTTGAGCAACTCGATCTGCAACTTTTGCTTTTGTTCCTCGTATTCCCGCCTCTGCATCTTTGTCGGATAGGGGTAGTTGGCATCGGCAAATATCTTTCCCTTGCCGAGATCCTGTATCTCGCTGTCAGTCGCAAGCTCCTGGGTTTCCCGCCCCTTGGATAGCTCGACCAGTGCCATGGTGTGTTCTTCTCTCATCATCTTCCGCCCTTGATTCTTTGCACAAAAACGTCCAGTAGACAAAAATTTACCAGTAATCTCCATGACATGGATCAAACCAGGCCGGGTTCGCCAGGGGCACCGGCGAGGATTCCGGCCTAGGGACGCTTGGGACGTCCGTCCCCCGGTGCAAACAAGCCCTGCTTCTCCCGGAACAGTGCCGAGATATCCTCGTCGCCGAAGCCTGCATCCATCAGCCGCCGGTAGTGGATCAGGGTCATCTCGACCAGCGGCAGCGCCACGTCGAGTTGCTCCCCCATCTGCTTGCAGATGGCCAGGTCCTTGTGGTGCAGGGCGACCCGGAAGCCGGGCTCGAAGTGTTCCTGCACCATGGTCGGGCCACGATGGTTCAGGAACCAGTTACCGGCCGCGCCGCTGCCGACCACGTCGATGACCTTGTCCAGCGGCAGTTCGAGTGCCTGCGCGAAGGCCAGTGCCTCACTCACTGCCTGGTTGATCCCCGCCGCCATCACCTGGTTGACGGCCTTGGTGGCCTGCCCGGCGCCGACCGGGCCCATGTGCGCGATCCGGCCGGCAAGGGCATTGAGTACCGGGGTGATTCTCTCGAGCGCGGTCGCATCGCCGCCGACCATCATGGCCAGCGTTCCCTGGCGCGCACCCTCGATGCCGCCGGAGACCGGCGCATCGAGAAAGGCCACGTCGATGCTGTGCAGCTGCTCTGCCGCGGCAATTGCCGTTGTCCGGCTCACGGTGGAGGTGTCCACGACCACACTGCCGGGCTGCAACGCGGGTATGAGTGTACCGATGACCTCAAGCACGTCCTCATCGGCCGAGACCGACACGATGATCAGTTCGCAGTCGTGCGCGAGCGCCGCCGGGCTGGCGGCAACGCGCACACCGAGTTCCTCACCCAGTTGGCGTGACTTGTCGGCACCGCGGTTCCAGACTGATTCGAGATGGCCGGCCCGGTACAGGTTGCGGGCCATGGGGGCGCCCATGGCGCCAAGGCCGATAACGCCGGTTTTCATTGTTGGTACTCCTTCATTCGCGTGCTCCGCGGTCGTGTTATTAAAAGCATCTATGATCGCGCCTGCGAGGCGCTCCTACACCTGTGCAAATTAGCACCGGGGATTGGACGCACCGGCAATGATTTCGCATCCCCTTTCAATCGCGCCTGCGAGGCGCTCCTACACCTGTGCAAATTAGCACCGGAGACCGGCCGCACCGGCAATGATTTCACATCCCCTTTCAATCGCGCCTGCGCTGCGAGGTGCTCCTACACCTGTGCAAGTTAGCGCCGGAGACCGGCCGCACCGGCAATGATTTCACCTCCCCTTGCAATCGCGCCTGCGAGGCGCTCCAACAGATATTGATATGACCCCTGTAGGAGCGCCTCGCAGGCGCGATTCTTTTATCGGTTATACATCCTCGAGATAGGTGTAACCCTTGAGTCCGTGCTCCAGCAGGTGCAGAAAAGATACGCGCTCGTCATCGCCGAGTTCGGCCTGCGTGATCTTTTCGCGATAGCGTTCCATCAACTGCTCCGGCTCGAATTCCACATAGCGCAGCAGCTCGTCTACGGTGTCGCCATGGCGTGGCTCGAGCAGGCGGTAGCCACCGGCAGGCGTCAGTTCGACATTGACCGCATCGGTATCGCCGAACAGGTTGTGCATGTCACCTAGAATCTCCTGGTAGGCGCCCAGCAGGAAAATGCCCAGCAGATAGGGCTCTGAATCCCGGACGCCGTGTACCGGCAGGCTGGACTCGATACCCGCGCTGTCGACATAGTGCTCGATGTGACCGTCCGAGTCACAGGTCAGATCATGCAGGATGGCGCGCCGGTCCGGTACCTCGTCGTGGCGGTGCAACGGCACGATGGGAAACACCTGGTCGATGCCCCAGACATCCGGCATGGACTGGAATACGGACAGGTTACAGAAGTATTTGTCGGCCAGCTTGCGGTTGATCTCATCCAGCACCACGTGGGCCCGCCCTGCTGTCGCCAGCGCGGCCTGCACCTTGCGGCAAAGGGCAAAGTACAGGGACTCGCCGAGCGCGCGCTGTTCCAGCCCGATGTCGCCGGAGAGGTAGAGCGCACGCAACTCGGCCAACCGCTCATTGGCATCGACATAGGACTGCAAGGCATTGTGCTTATTGAATTGGCGCAATTCAGCACGCAGGGCGGTAATGGATGCCGGTTCCATATCTTCAGCGCCGTCGCCGGTCTCGGCGCACAGGACATGCTCGGTATCGATCACATTGGTCACAAGCACTGCATGGTGTGCCGTCATGGCGCGCCCGGATTCCGAAATGAGATCCGGGACAGGCAGGTCATGCTGGCTGCAGATAACCGCAAAGGTGGAGACCACCGCGCGGGCGTAGTCGTCGATGGCGTAATTGACCGAATACACACTGTTCGAATCGGTGCCTTCATAGTCCACACCGAGCCCGCCACCGACGTCAACAGTGTCGATATTGAAACCCAGTCCGCGCAACTCGGCATAGTAGCGTGCGGTTTCCTCCAGCGCCCGGCGGAAATCATCGATAGCGGAGATCTGGGAACCCGGGTGGCAGTGCAGCAGGTGCAGGCAGTCACCCATATCCGCCGCGCGCAGCCGCGCCAGCAGGGCCAGCACCCCGGCCGCGGTGAAGCCGAACTTGGAGCGTTCGCCCCCGGTGTTCTGCCAGTTGCCGGCCGTGGCCGTGGCGAGCCGCACGCGCAGACCCAGCCGCGGCCGGATGCCCATTTCCGCCGCCACCTGCATGACCAGTTCCAGCTCGGAAAGCTTTTCGATAACGATGGTGGCGCGCTGGCCGAGGCGCTGTGCAATCAGCGCCAGCTGAATGTATTCACTGTCCTTGTAGCCGTTACAGATGATGATCCCGCCCGGGGCTGACACACCGAGCACCGCCATCAGTTCCGGCTTGCTGCCGGCCTCGAGCCCGACCCGCGGCCCGCCGTGGTCGACGATGGCACCCACCACGTGCTGTTGCTGGTTGACCTTGATCGGGTAGACCGCGGTGTAGGCGCCGTCGTAGCCGTGGGCTTCCATGGCGTGTTGAAATGCCGTGCACAGGCGATCTACCTGGTTGTGCAGGATGTCGGTGAAACGCAGCAGCACCGGCCAGCTCAGCCCGGCATCGCGTACCTTGCCGGCCAGTTCAAACAGGTCCACCTCGGGCGATCCCGGGGTACAACCGGGCCGCGCCACCAGCCGGCCGGCGGCATCGATATCAAAATAGCCGCCGCTCCAATGAGCCATGTTGTAGCGCTGGCGCGCACTGTCAATTGCATGATCCATAGCGGGAACGATAAAGATACCGGCGGACGACGACAAGCCATTCCGGCAACTATTCTTGTACCCCGCTTTGCGGATCTTGTATCTTCTGTATCCCCCTTGTATACCGAGGACAATGACGTGCCTGGAAATGATAGCCAATGGTTCACCGAAGCCTGCAAGGAGGGCGGCTCCGCCTTCTCGCTCATGATTCGCGAGAAGCTGCATGACGAGCAGAGCAAATACCAGCGTATCGAGGTCTACGCGACCGAGACCTTCGGCAACCTGATGGTCATCGACGGCTTCGTCATGCTGACCGCGCGCGACAACTTCCTCTACCACGAAATGATGTCGCACCCGGCCCTGTTCACGCACCCGGACCCGCGCAGGATCGTGATCATCGGCGGTGGGGACTGCGGCACCCTGCGCGAGGTCCTCAAGCATGAAGAGGTGGCGCATGCCCTGCAGGTGGAGATCGACGAGCGCGTGACCCGGATTTCAGAGCAGCACTTCCCCGAGCTATGCGTATCCAACGATGACCCGCGCGCCGAGTTTTTCTTCGGGGACGGCATCCAGTGGATGCGTGATGCCAGCGACGCCAGCGTCGATGTCATCATCATCGACAGCACCGATCCCATCGGCCCGGCCGAGGGCCTGTTCACCGAGGCGTTTTACCTCGAGTGCCAACGGGTGCTGGGCGAACACGGCGTCCTGGTACAGCAGAGTGAATCGCCGCTGTACCACATGGGTATCATCAACCCGATGCGCAAGGCCATGCAGCGTGCGGGCTTCAGCGACATACAGACACTGTTCTTCCCGCAGCCCGTCTATCCCTCGGGGTGGTGGTCGGCCACCATGGCCGGCAAGCAGGAACTGGCCACAGCCTTTCGCGCAGCGGCCGCAAAAAACAAGCCGTTCCCAACCGAATACTACAACGCCGCCATCCACCACGCGGCATCGACCGCACCGGAGTTCTTCCACCGGGCACTGGATTAGGGTACCGGCACGCACCCTGTAGTTGCAGGTCGATCGCGCCTGCAAGGCGCTCCTACATCGGTCCTATCTTTTTGTGGCGGACGTGGATTGTAGCTCGGGTTAAGCGCGCAGCGCTGTAACCCGACAGCGAATTCGTCGGATTACGCTACGCTAATCTGACCTACGGGTTGCCGGGCTACCGGCACACCCTTCGCAATGGCAGGTCGATCGCGCTTGCTAAGCGCTCCGACAGGTGTATCAATTATTGTAGGAGCGCCTCGCAGGCGCGATACAATGACACAACCGCCGCCGACTCTGAAAACGCTTTTCCTGATCTGCCGCTTCACGGATAGGATTTGTACCCAATAAAATCCGCAGACCCGTCGCTATTTGCCTGTAACACCTCAGGAGTCATCGCACCAGCGCTCCACTGCGTCACGCGCCTCCTGGGTAGAGGACTCCCGCTCGGCATCGGTGAACACGCTACGGTTACCTTCGCTGTCAACGTGATAAACCGAACTTGCCTCCGAGAACTTACGCAGCCGGGCGCGCGCACGCTGGCAGTTGAGCCGGCGTTTTTCCGCTTCATCACGCTTTTCCTGGGCCGCCTGCTGCTCCTGCCTGCGCTCCTCTTCCATCGCATCCAGCAGGCGCTGCGTCTTGTCGCGGCGCTGGTCCGCGCCCGTATCCACCCGCGGGGCAGTCCTGGGCACGATTACGCTGGCGTTGTCACCACAGGGACGGTCGCCGTAGTGGGTCTTGCCCTGTGCATCGGTGCATTTATAGATCCCCCCCGACACCGCAGGTCCGGACAGCATCAACAAGATCGTCACAACCGAGATAGCCTGGTGCAAGATAGTCACCCTTTTTTTACGTTTATCAAGCCCGCGCCCGCACGGGGCATTCACGTGACTCGATATTAACGCAGGGCGGACCGCGTCCGCGATGATACATATCCGAACATATAGCGCCTGCTAGGCACTCCCACGACAATCGACGAACCTGTAGGAGCGCCGTCCTCCGGCGCGATTCGCAGCCAAGAGGCCGCTCCTGCACAAGCCGGAACGATCCGCAGGCGCGCCGTGTTTACGCCCGCCGCTTAATCTGGTGCAGTCGCGAACATCTACTGATGCGCGTTATTTCTCCCGCAGGCGTTCCAGACACAGCCGCTGGCGCTCGTCGAACAGCCGCCGTGATCCGATGGTCACTGCCGCCAGGGTGCCCAGCCCGGTACCGGCGGCAATCAAAAACATGATAAGGATCTGGTACTTGACGGCCTCGACCGGCGGCGCCCCGGCCAGGATCTGGCCCGTCATCATCCCCGGGAGGCTGACCACACCGGCGGCCGCCATGGCGTTGATGATCGGGATCATGCCGCTGCGGATGGCCTGCCGGCGCATCTCCGAGACCGCCTCATCCCAGCGCTGCCCCAGCATCAGGCGTGCCTCGATGACGGCACGCTGCTCCCAGGCCGCGTGGGTCAAGCGGTCCATGGCAATGGCGATGCCGTTCATGGTGTTGCCCAGCAGCATACCCAGCAGCGGGATGGCATATTGCGGCGTATACCAGGGCGATTCACCCAGGATCACGACCAGGGCGAACACCGTCACCGCAAACGAGGACAGGAACATCGAAAAGGTCCCCACCGCATAGCCCCACCAGCCCTTGAAGCGGCGTTCCTGGCGGGCCATGACCTCCCTCCCCGCCACCAGCAGCATAAACAGCGCCAGCAGGGACACCCAGGCCAGCTGGACATTGGCAAACAGGGCCTTCAGCACCAGTCCGATCAGTGTGAGCTGAATGGCGGTGCGCAGCGCGGCGACCAGCAGCTGGCGACTGATATTGACGTGCATTCGCACCGACAACAGTGCCAGCAGCAGGACCAGGGACGCGGCAATGGCGAGATCGATATAATTCAGGGTGATCATGGGTGATGCCCCCTGGCCTGCTCCTGCAGCTGCCCATCGATCATCCTGAAATGGCGGCTGGCAACCCGGGTAATCTGGGCCTGGTCATGGCTGACCCAGATCACGGCAGCCGACTGCGCCTGTCGGTAATCGCCTATGGCGGCCTCGACCCGTTGGGTGTTCGCAGGATCGAGGTTGGCCGTCGGTTCGTCCAGCAACAGCACCCGCGGCCGGTTGGCCAGCAGGCGCAGCAACGCCAGGCGCTGCTTCTCGCCACTCGACAGGCGGATCACGGGTTCCTGGAGGATCGCAGGGGCCAGGCCGAGCGCCTCGAGCGGCACCGGCAGGCCATTGTGAAAGTGATCGACGACACGTGGCAGCCACCAGCAACTCTCCGGCGGCAGCAGGCCCACCCGGGTACGCCATTGCACCGGGGTGATGTCATGGCTGCGCACCCCGTTCAGCAACACCTCTCCGTCATGCGGATCGAGGTCGGCGATCGCGCGCAGCAGCAGGGACTTGCCGGTCCCCGAGGGTCCGGAAATACCCAGGCACTCACCGGCATCGACGGCCAGCGACACCGGGCCGAGCATCGGCCGACGCAGGTTCTTGATTTGCAGCAGGGGCGGTGGTTTACTCACAGACATACACGCGACGGCCATCCTGGGCGGGTTCATGCAATCCGGATCGTGCCAAGCGCGTTTCGGACCGCTGGCGGTATCATTTCAACATCACAGCAGAGGCCATTATGTCAGAGCCCACAATTGCACAAAAAGCACCGTTTGAACAGGAACTGGAACCCGGCACCTACTGGTGGTGCGCCTGCGGAAAATCAAATAACCAGCCCTTCTGTGACGGGTCCCACAAGGGCACGGATTTCGAGCCGGTCAAATTCGAGCTCGCGGAAAAAACCAAGGTCTGGCTGTGCGGCTGCAAACACAGCAGCGATCGCCCGTTCTGCGACGGTTCACACAAGAAGATCTGAATCATCATTTCTACAGCCTGGCTGCAGCAGCCCATCTTCGCACGATTTTAGTGTAGGAGCGCCTCGCAGGCGCGATAAATCAACACGTCGATGTGCCTGTATTAGCGCCTCGTTCAGGTCCGGCGCTTTATCGGGTTCAGGTGCGATTCGGCCGCATCCTTGTAGGAGCGCCTCGCAGGCGCGATTCGGCTGGTTAATATATCGCGCCTGTGAGGCGCTCCTACAGGTTGCTTCCTAAAGACGACATCATCCACCCAATGTGTCACATGCGTAAAATGAACCAATGGCTTGAATAATTCATTCCGATGCACACAGCGCACCCTGCAACAGGTCGACATTATCAGCGCATCTTTAATCCAATATGTTGGTTTAATTATTCAATATTATTCTTTGCGTACTTTGCGCCTTTGCGGTGAGAAGGTTTCGGTTGATTAACCAGCAAAAAAAAACGGGCGCCGAGGCGCCCGTTTCTGATGCCAATGCAACTGCAGGAGTCAGATGTTGTAGCCGGTCTCGTCGTGCAGCACGATGTCCAGGCCCTGGGTTTCCTGGTCGCGGTCGACACGCAGGCCGATGACGCCATCCACAACCTTGAGGATCACCCAACTGGCCACAGCGCACCAGACCAGGGTGGCAGCCACACCCACGAATTGCACCCAGACCTGGCTGCCGACGGTCATGCCCTCGGCCAGCCCGGCACCACCCAGGGTGGCCACGAACACACCCGCCAGCAGAGTACCGAGGATGCCCCCGACGCCGTGCACCGGGAACACATCGAGCGAGTCGTCGATATGCAGCTTGCGCTTGAGATACCCAGTCGCGGCGTAACAGACGACGCCCGCGGACAGGCCGATGATCAGGGCCCCGGCCGGTCCGACCGAGCCGGATGCCGGTGTGATGGTACCGAGGCCGGCGACCATGCCGGTGACGATACCGAGCACACTGGGTTTGCCGTGACGCACCCATTCCATGAACATCCACGCCAGCGATCCGGCCGCGGCACTGATGTGGGTGACCAGCATGGCCATGCCCGCATCACCGTTGGCGGCCACCGCGCTGCCGGCGTTGAAGCCGAACCAGCCCACCCACAGCATGCCGGCACCCGTCACGGTCATGGTCAGGTTGTGCGGCGGCATCGCCGTGTCCGGAAAGCCCTTGCGCCGTCCCAGCACCAGCGCCGCCACAATGGCCGCCACACCGGCATTGATGTGGACCACCGTGCCGCCGGCGAAATCGAGCAGGCCCATTTCGCTGAGCCAGCCGCCGCCCCAGACCCAGTGGCACACCGGCAGATAAACCAGCGTGAACCAGATAACGGAGAACCACAGCATGGCCGAGAACTTCATGCGCTCGGCGAAACCGCCCACTACCAGTGCCGGGGTGATAATGGCAAAGGTCATCTGGAACATCACGAACACCGTCTCGGGGATGGTGCCGCTGAGGCTGTCACGGGTCACATCGGCCAGCATGAACTGGTCAAGGCTGCCGATCCACGGGTTCATGGAACCGCCGTCACCGAATGCCAGCCCGTAGCCGTAGACCACCCAGAGGATGGAAATCACGCAGGTGATCGCGAAGCATTGCATCAGCACGGACAGCACGTTCTTGCTGCGCACCAGTCCGGCATAGAACAGGGACAGGCCGGGTATGGTCATGAACAGCACCAGCGCGGTGGCTGTCAGTATCCATGCCGTGTCACCGACATTCAGTTCATCGGCCAGGGCCAGTGACGGCAACATGCTGCACAGCAGGCCGGGCAAGAGGACTGATAATCCCTTGTATTTGGAAAAACTCATGGTGTTCCCCCCGATTATGTTCGTTAATTTATTACAGTGCTTCCGGCCCGGTCTCACCGGTGCGGATGCGGATCACGCCCTCGAGGCTTGACACGAAGATCTTGCCGTCGCCGATCTTGCCGGTACTTGCCGCCTTGGTGATGGCGTCGATCACCTGGTCGGTCTTGTCGGCCGAGACACCAATCTCGATCTTGACCTTGGGCAGGAAGTCCACCACGTATTCCGCGCCACGATAGAGTTCGGTATGCCCCTTCTGGCGTCCGAAGCCCTTTACCTCGGTCACGGTCATGCCCTGCACACCGATCTCCGAGAGGCCCTCGCGCACATCATCGAGTTTGAAGGGTTTGATAATTGCAGTTATTAATTTCATCACTCTTCTCCGTTGGTAAGCCACCCCTTGCAGCGGACAATGATAATACCAGAGGATGTCCCGAATTAGGGAACCTCTGATTTATTCATTGCGAGGAACAACGTGACGAAGCAATCTCCAAACTATTGATCTGACTGTTGGGAGATTGCTGCGCTACGCTCGCATTGACAAAATACTCTAATTTATCAGAGGTTCCTTAGTGCTATCCGGCATAATTCCCGCTATCCGCTAGCATCCGCCCTCTGGCGCATCCCTGTGCTTGGCGGCACTCGAACTTCCTGTTCATCGTCGCAGAGGAATCAGGGTGAATATTCACCGCAAAGACGCAAAGGACGCAAAGGACGCAATGAAAATACAGAACTTATTACCGCAGAGGCGCGGAGAACGCAGAGTAAGGATTTCATCTAAAAATGCAGGACTATCATCTTATTGCTACTCCAACAAAGATGTCTAATTAATGAACTATTGAATATTATTTTCTCTGCGACCTCGGCGTCTCTGCGGTAGATTTTCATTATTCCTTGTGGCGCGTCGCTCCCGGCATCCTGCCTCCCACGACATTCGTACATGGCCCAGGCCAGCCTCTCGACCGGTTCCCGGTCTCACCTTCTCCATGTACATCAAAAAAAACGGGCGCCGAAGCGCCCGTTCAATACCTCCAGAGACAGTCGGAGTATTACTTGCCGGAGCCTTGTGCACCGACGAATTCCGGGTAGGCCTCCAGACCACACTCGGCCAGGTCGACGCCCTCGTACTCCTCCTCTTCGCTGACGCGTATCCCCATGATCACCTTGAGGGTGCCCCAGACGATCAGGCTGGCAACGAAAGTCCAGGCGAAGATCGTGACCAGGCCGATCAGCTGCGCCTTGAGGGTCGCATCACCGTTCGACAGCGTCACCGCGATCAGGCCCCACATGCCGACCACACCATGTACCGAGATGGCACCGACGGGGTCATCGATCTTGAGCCGGTCGAGGCCGAGGATGGAGAACACCACAATGACGCCACCGACGGCACCGATAATGGTCGCCAGCAGCGGGGTCGGGGTCAGCGGCTCGGCCGTGATCGCCACCAGGCCGGCCAGGGCACCGTTGAGCGCCATGGTCAGGTCGGTCTTGCCGAAGATCAGGCGGGCGGTCAGCATCGCCGCTATCACACCACCGGCCGCGGCCATGTTGGTATTGACGAAGACCAGCGCCACGGCGTTGGCCTCGCTGACGTCGGAGATCTTCAGCTCCGAACCGCCGTTGAACCCGAACCAGCCCAGCCAGAGGATGAAGGTACCGAGCGTGGCCAGCGGCATGTTGGCGCCCGGGATCGGGTTGATGCTGCCATCCGCACGGTATTTGCCTTTACGTGCACCGAGCAGGAGCACACCGGCAAGCGCCGCTGTTGCACCACACAGGTGCACCACACCGGAACCGGCGAAGTCCAGGAAACCCAGGGCGTCCAGACCACCGCCGCCCCACTTCCAGTAGCCCTGCATCGGGTAGATGAAACCGGTCATCACCACGGCAAACAGCAGGAATGCCCACAACTTCATGCGTTCCGCCACGGCACCGGAGACAATCGACATGGCGGTCGCCACGAACACCACCTGGAAGAAGAAGTCGGACAGTCCGGAGTAATAGATCTCACCGTTGCTGGCCAGCACCGCCTCAGCCGTGTTGTCATCGCTGCCCAGGATGCCACCGAAACCCGGCCACCAGGCACTGACGCCCTCACCCGGGTACATGATGGTGTAACCCATCAGCATGTACATGATGCAGGCCACGGCAAACAGGGAAATATTCTTGGTCAGGATTTCGGCGGTGTTTTTCGCACGCACCATACCGGCCTCGAGCATCGCAAAGCCCGCGGCCATCCACATAACGAGCGCACCGGCTACCAGAAAATAAAAGGTATCCAGTGCGTAACTCAGTTCAGTTATCGCTTCCACGTTTAATTCCTCCGTAACATTATGCTGTTAAACATTATGCTGTTACGTTGCAAGATAATCAGAGCGCTTCCGGACCGGTTTCACCGGTACGGATACGGACGGTCTGTTCAAGGCTCGACACGAAGATCTTCCCGTCACCGATTTTTCCGGTGTTGGCGGCCTTGGAAATGGCCTCGATGACCTTGTCTGCCATATCAGCAGGAACAGCGGCCTCGATCTTCACCTTGGGCAGGAAATCCACTACATATTCCGCGCCTCGGTAGAGTTCCGTATGGCCCTTCTGACGCCCGAAACCCTTGACCTCGGTGACGGTGATGCCCTGCACCCCGATTTCCGAGAGTGCCTCACGCACGTCATCGAGCTTGAACGGCTTGATGATTGCAGTTACCAGTTTCATGAATAATTACTCCTAAAAAGTGCCTGCCCTGAAGGGCAGGCTTTTATCCGATTGATCAGAGGCTCTTGCCGACACTGAAGACGAACTTGGAGTCACAGATATTGATATCGCAGTCCGAAGACTCTGAGAAATCCGTGTCCGTGTAGGTCAGACCCAGGTCCACCCCGGCCACCGTCTTGGAGATACCAAGACTCCAGTCAAGGTAGGTGTCATCCAGCCCGTCACTATCGACATTATCGAAGGCATCACCGAAGCTGTAACCCAGACTCGCGGACAGTCCGAAACCTTGCGGGAGTTCCATTTCGTAACCCGCGGACAGGTACCAGGCACTTTCTTCCGATCCTAAAAAGGCGAGCTCGTCCGAGTAAGTGATGGTGGCAGAGAAATTGTTGTAACTGCCGCCCAGATATATCTCGTTGGTGTCACTTTCGCTGCCACCCGGGTATTCGTAGCGGATATAACCCACGTCATAGCCGATGCCGTTGGCCAGTTCGCCGCTGTAGCCACCATAGAGGTCGAGTTCGATCTGGGGGTCTTTTTCATCATTGAAGAAGGTCGAATCGACGTTCGATGCCCAGGTACCCAGATAGAAGCCACTGTCGTGGGCATAGTCGAGGCCGCCCTGGATGGCAAACTGGTTGTCGGTCTGGGAAACACCGCGGAAGACATAGTCGGTGGCCATGGTCACGTTGCCGCTGATTTCGGCCAGCGCCGCCGAGGAACCGGCCAGTAATGCAGTTGCAAGCAAGGTTTTCTTA
The DNA here is from genome assembly GCA_947258545.1 of uncultured Ectothiorhodospiraceae bacterium. GTDB lineage: Bacteria > Pseudomonadota > Gammaproteobacteria > UBA9214 > UBA9214 > CAMYJZ01. Next base: position 29,147 of record CAMYJI010000031.1, on the reverse strand, counting down.
AACATGTCAAAATCTCCAAAAAGTGTCAGTAAAGGGGGTTGTGCAATGTCCACCTAACTGTGTATGGGAAAATCACCCCGGTTAATGCAGAGAGCGTGCCACTCCCGTATTTGTAAATAAATACAGTAAGTTAATTTTATTCTGCACGAATTTGACCGCCTGTCATGCACTAAGTTGGTGCGTATTTTCGACCGGTGCACACAATAAGTGCAGGGACAACCCACAGGGTGGGCCATGGACGCCACACCGGGGTATCTATTAAGGTGAGTGGATGATCGACACCAAATTCATTGATGACCTGGCCCGCAAAATCAGCGAACACATCCCCGCCGGGGCGCGGGAGTTGCAGCAGGACCTGGAGCAGAATATCCACAGTGTGCTGCAGAATGCGCTGGCCAAGCTGGACCTGGTGACCCGCGATGAATTCGACGTACAGACCCGGGTGCTGGCCCGCACCCGCGAGAAGATCGAGCAATTGGAACAGCTGGTAGCGGAACTGGAGAAGAAGAAACGCTGAGATTTAATCGCGCCTGCGAGGCGCTCCTACAATACAACTCAACCCCGTAGGAACGCCTCGTTTATGCCCGGCACTTAATCGGGTACAGGTGCGATAAAACCAAACACCTACGCTATTGGACCGCCCCACACCGCGACATACCGCCCCACCCATCCACCTTGTAGCGCCTCGTTTATGCCCGGCGCTTAATCGGGTACCGGCGCGATAAACCAAACACCCACGCCCGTCGGCCAACCCCGTACCGCGACAAACCACCCCACCCATCTACCCTTTAGGAGCGCCTCGCAGGCGCGATCCATCAATTAAGATGACAACCACACCGCATCCCAGAGCGGATAATCACCCACCCGCCCGACAAGACCGGCACGCAGCGGATTGGCAATAATGTACCGTGCCACGTCAATCATAGACGCCTCACAACGTAATGCGTAATCATGAAAGCCGCGTTGCCAGACTGGCTTGCCAGCCCTGCAGAGGGCAGTGTTGACAGATCTCGCTGAATGACCTTTCACATTATTAACAACGCCCGATAATGAAAGGGGAGATCCAAGCAACATTAACCAGTGAAAATGATCCGGCATCACTACGAACGCAAGCGTACGTGCCTGGCCGAATGCCGCAGACCGAATAAATTCATGGACGACAAGGCGCCCGAGAACGAAATCAGAAAAGAATGCCTGCCTGCGATACGTAACCGCTGTCAACAGATAGACCTGACCGGGCAAGGAACAACGTCCCTTGCGTAAGTTGCATCCATGCAATTCATGGTTCATTGTTTTATTTTTCACAGATCGCGCCTGCGAGGCGCTCCTACAACAATGATTAATTATGTAGGAATATCCCACAGCCGCGACAAACCGCCTCGCCCATCCCCCTGTAGGAGCGCCTCGTTTATGCCCGGCGCTTAATCGGGTACAGGCGCGATAAAACCAAACACCCACGCCATTCGGAACGCCCCGCACCACGACAAAACCACCCCGCCCATCCACCCTGTAGGAGCGCCT
>CAMYJI010000031.1:0-27587 GCA_947258545.1 uncultured Ectothiorhodospiraceae bacterium | reverse complement strand
ATAAAACCAAACACCCACGCCATTCGGAACGCCCCGCACCACGACAAAACCACCCCGCCCATCCACCCTGTAGGAGCGCCTCGCAGGCGCGATAAACCAAACACCCACGCAAGTCGGGCCGCCCAGCAACCCGACAAACCATCACGCGCCCCTTCCCTTTGGTGTACGTCAATAATGCTCGGCGCTTAATCGGGTACACGCGCGATACCGTGCTTGTCCTACCCGTTTAAACGGTAATTGCCGACATAATCTGCCAACAGTTCTGACTGCTTCACAACGCGTCTGTAGCTACTCTTTGTTACCCGACATCAGGAGCCATGCATGTCGCTCGCGATTGTCTATTCGCGTGCCCAGGCAGGGATGAATGCCCCGCTGGTCACCGTCGAGGTCCATCTCTCCAACGGCCTGCCGGGACTCTCCATCGTTGGCCTGCCCGAGACCGCGGTCAAGGAGAGCAAGGACCGGGTGCGCGGCGCCATTCTGAATTCGCAGTTTGAATTTCCGGCGCGCCGTATCACCATCAACCTGGCCCCGGCCGACCTGCCCAAGGATGGGGGCCGCTTCGACCTACCGATCGCACTGGGCATACTCGCCGCCTCTCGCCAGATACCCGGCAAGGACCTGCACCAGTACGAGTTTGCCGGTGAACTGGCGCTGTCTGGTGTATTGCGTAGTGTCAACGGCATCCTCCCCATGGCATTGCATGCCCACCGCACCGGGCGCACCCTGGTCGTGCCCACCGGCAATGCCGCGGAGGCGACCCTGGTCAGGGAGGCGCGGGTGCTGGCCGGGGAACACCTGCTGGACATCACCGGGCACCTGACACAGGCGCGGCCGCTCGAACGGCATACCGCGTCCCTGCCCGAGCACTCCGCCATGGTCACGGCTGACCTCGGCGACGTGCGCGGCCAGCACCAGGCACGGCGTGCCCTGGAGGTCGCCGCGGCTGGCGGGCACAGCCTGCTGATGATCGGGCCGCCCGGCACCGGCAAGTCCCTGTTGGCCAGCCGCCTGCCCGGCATCCTGCCCGAGATGTCTGAGGCCGAGGCGCTCGAGACCGCCGCCATCGCCTCCATCAGCGGCCAGGCCATCGATCCGGCCTGTTGGCGACAACGCCGGTTCCGCGCGCCGCACCACACGGCGTCCGCCGTCGCCCTGGTGGGCGGTGGCTCCCGCCCGCGCCCCGGCGAGATCTCGCTGGCCCACCACGGCGTGCTGTTTCTCGATGAGTTGCCCGAATTCGACCGCCGGGTACTGGAGGTGTTGCGCGAACCGCTGGAGAGCGGCCGTATCACCATTTCCCGCGCCGCCCGCCAGGCGGAATACCCGGCGCAATTCCAGCTGGTCGCCGCCATGAATCCCTGCCCCTGCGGCTATCTCGGTGATCCCTCGGGCCGCTGCCACTGCACCTCCGAACAGGTCGAGCGCTACCGGCGCAGGATCTCCGGACCCCTGCTGGACCGCATCGACCTGCAGATCGAGGTCCCGCGCCTGTCGTTCGATACACTCGAGGGGCCACACGGCGAGGCCAGTCGTGTGGTACGCCAGCGTGTTAGCGCGGCGCGCCGGCGCCAGCTGGAGCGCAGCGTCAGCCTGAACAGCCGGCTCGATCACCGCCAGCTCGAGCAGGCCTGCCGGTTGCGTGCCGCCGACCGGGAGTTGTTGCAGCAGGCCATGGAACGACTCAACCTTTCGGCACGCGCCTATCACCGCATCCTCAAGGTCGCACGCAGCATCGCCGACCTGGAGGGCACCGCAGCGATCCGCCCGGAGCAACTGGCCGAGGCGATTAATTACCGGCGCCTGGACCGCTCTAGCTGAAAAATACAGGGGACAGATTCACTGCTATCCCACTATTTCGTATGAGTCTTGTGCAAGCACCTGAGTACACTCTGCATAGCAAAAGCAAATAGACCGGAAGCATGGAATATACCTGTTACATCAGGGATGGAACCCCCTCTCCCATGAATGGGAGAGGGCAGGGGTGGTGGCTGGTAAATATTGCAGTTATGAAACTTTGATTATCACCCCTCATCCTCGGTAACTGCTCCATGCGTTACTCTACCTCCTGCATCCATGCAGTCGTAACCTTCTCCCATTGAAGGGGAGAAGGAATTAGATAGGAAAGATTTATTATTTATTCAGTATTCAGGTTTTATGAATAAAATAAATCTGTCCGCTTTATCATCTATCATCTCGCCCATGGAAACACATACCTTTTTTCTTGAACTGCTGGTCATCCTGCTGAGCGCACGCCTGCTGGCAGAACTGGCGGTGCGGCTCAAGGCGCCGGCGGTGATCGGGGAACTGGCAGCCGGTGTGATCCTGGGCCCGAGCCTGCTCGGCTGGCTGGAGCCCGATGCCACCCTCAGGCTGCTGGCCGAGATCGGCATCATCCTGTTGCTGTTTGAAGTGGGTCTCGACACCGATGTCAGGCGCCTGGTCCGCGCCGGACGGCAATCATTCATTGTCGCGATCGCAGGATTTGTCATGCCCTTCGCCCTGGGTTTTGGCCTGGCACACCTGGTCTTCGACCTGTCGCTGCTGGTTGCGATGTTTATCGGGGGCACGCTCACGGCGACCAGTATCGGGATCACCCTGCGGGTATTGTCCGATCTCAAGCGCCGCCAGGCCAGGGAGGGGCAGATCGTGCTGGGGGCGGCGGTACTCGATGATGTACTGGGAGTGATTCTGCTCGCGCTGCTCTATGAATTCAGTACCGGGGGTGGCATCAGCCTGGTCAATGCCAGCAAGGTGTTGCTGTTTGTAACGATTTTTTTCGTACTCGCCCCGCTGGCCGCCAAACTGGTCTCTATCCTGATAAAACGCTTCGATAGCGTCAGCGAAATTCCCGGCCTGATCCCGACCACAATTGTTGCGCTGGTGCTGTTCTTCGCCTGGCTGGCACATGTCATCGGCGCACCGGAACTGCTCGGTGGTTTCGCGGCGGGGCTCGCCCTGTCACGGCGATTCTTTCTGCCTTTCGGTGTCGCACTCAAGACCGATGCCGAGTTTGCGCACCGCATCGAGGCGCAGATGCACCCCATCATCAGGCTGTTCACGCCGATCTTTTTCGTCATGGTGGGATTGTCACTGAACCTGCAGGCCGTCGACTGGTCATCACCCTTCATCTGGACCTTCTCGCTGCTGTTCCTAGTGGTTGCCGTACTCGGCAAGTTCGCCGGCGCACTGCTGATACAGGAATCCTGGACCCTGCGTACGGCCATTGGCATTGCCATGGTGCCACGTGGCGAGGTCGGCCTGATCTTCGCCGAACTCGGTCGGGTCAGCGGCATCTTCAATAACGATGTCTACGCCGGCATGATCATCGTGATTGCCTTCACCACCCTGTTCTCGCCGGTCGCGATGAAGGGTTTCTATGGCCGTTACGGGCGGGACCTGGAGTAATCCCGCCAGCGTAGACGCCCGCGTTCTGGCACCCCAGGTCCATTGCGGTCACGCAACCTGCCCCGAGAAGCCGCCATGTGCACTGCCCGCGAGATTAATGCAATAAGGCATTAATAATCAGCTTGTTACAGACGCTGCCACGAACATCGCACACAGCCCCTGCCCGCTGCCGGTGATCCCTACAAGACACCCGCCGGGCGATCCCGAACCGGGCATCGGACCATTTTAAGTTTCCACTTTTCAGGCCGTTACACAGATGTGAAATCACAACAAATCAACCTGGGAATAATCAGATGCGCCTGAACAAGGTGTTTTCAGCCTGGAATCGGGAGCGCCTCGGCCTGACCATGATCATCGCATCACTTGCCGTGATCGCGGTCACCGTGTTTTTGCTCTTTTTCTATCAGCAGAAAAACGAGGAGGCGCACATTCGCGACCAGGGCACCAGCCTGGCCCGGGTGCTGTCACACCTGCCGTATGAGCAACTGGTTCCCGCACACAATCAACAAGGCGCCCTCTCGGTACTCAAACACAGTCACACCGACACGGACTTCGCTTACCTGGCCGTTGTTGACACCACGGGTAAACCGCTGACGGAGATATCCAGCCCGGGGGTTATCATTCCGCCGGCGGCACTGCCGTCAAACCCGACGAGTTGGTTGGGAGAACGCACCCTGGCCCTGGACACCGGCGGGCGCACGGTACACGAATTTCATGCCCCGGTAATTGACCACGGCCGGATTGCCGGTCACATCCGCCTCGGGTATTTCAAGCCGCAGCTGGGACTGCAACCGGGGCAGATCACGTACTTCGCGACCTTTGCGCTGCTCATCTTTATGCTCACACCCATCTTCTATTTTCTGGTCAGGCGCGAGATCCGTCCACTGAAACGGGTAAACACCCAGATGGACAACCTGATAGAAAATGCTCACCTGGCCAAGGTGGAAGTGGCGGCGACCGGCGAACTGCGCGAATTCATGGGCCGATTTGGCCAGTTCATCAATTCGGCTCAATTGCGGATCCATCAACTCGAAAACGACCGTAACGGGCTTGTGACCTCAACTAAACTAATTGACTACAAGCGCAGCCGCATCGAGTCGGTACTTCATTCCCTGCCCGATTCCGTGATGGTGCTCGATGAATCGGGTTGCGTCAGCCTGTTGAATGCCAAGCTGGCCGCATTTATGGGGGTCAGGCCCGAAGAGGTGATCGGCAAAAAACCTCTCGAATGGTGCAAGGACCAGAATATCATCGAGTTTCTGGCGGGCTATGCAGGCAAGTCGTTTCGCAGCTTCAGTACAGACTCGATCGAGTATTCCCCGGCTGATTCACCGGAGAAGACCATCGAGGTCACACCCTATCCGTTGTTTTCACCGAAAAATGCAGCCCAGCTGCTGGGCACACTGGTGTTATTCAAGGATGTCTCTGCAGAAAAACTCGCCAGACAAAGCAGTGCCGAATTCATCGCGCATGTCGCACACGAATTGAAAACTCCGTTGAACATCATTGCCATGTACAGCGAGACCCTGCAGAGCGAGGCCGGCAGGACCAAGGAATTCATGGTCGAGGCCGCCAATGTCATACACGACGAATCCGAACGTGTGGCCATGCTGATCAACAACATACTGAACATCACCAAGATCGAGATGGGCAGCATGGGCATTGAGCGCAATCGGGTCAAGCTGCGCGACCTGCTGAAAGATGCATTCGAGGCCTGCGCGCGCAGCGGCAAGGCCGAAAACATCGAGTTCAAGCTTGATCTGCCGCGGGAACTCAGCCCCGTAGCGGCGGACAAGGAGCTGCTGCGTATCGCCATCAACAACCTGCTGACCAATGCAATCAAGTACAACCGGCCTGGCGGGACCGTAGAGCTTACCGCAGAGGAAACCGCGACCAGCGTCCTGATCCACATCAGAGATAACGGCATCGGCATCACTGAAGAGGAGCGGGAAAGGATATTCGACAAATTCTACCGGTCCGAACGAGACGACATACGCGCCAAGTCAGGGCACGGGCTCGGCCTTCCCCTGGCCCGCGAGATCATAGTTCTGCATCACGGCTCACTTGAAGTCACCAGTGAGCCGGGAGAAGGGACCGAATTCACCATCGAGATCGCGAAGGAAACAGATCTCCTGCAGCAGGCGGTATAAACATGAAACGCATCCTGATCATTGATGACGAACCCCATATAATCCGGGTACTCAAACTGTCACTGGAAAATGCAGGCTACGCGATTGACATGGCCTATAACGGTGAAAAGGCGCTTGCCTACCTCCAAACGCGACAGCCCGACCTGATTATTACCGACATTGACATGCCACGAATGGATGGACGCGAACTGTGCATGCACATCAAGAAGCACATGCCCGACCACCCGTTCGACATTTTCATCCTGACCGCCCGCGCTGAAACAGAACACCGCGAGTGGTCGCGTACAATGGAGCGAGTTTCATTTTTCGAGAAACCAGTGAGCATTACGAAACTGATTGTCTACATTGACTCCTACTTCGGTGAAGGTCATTCAGGTGAGGAGCACAAGCATGCCGGATAGCGTATTGGCTTCCATTGACCTCGACAGGTACTTCAGGCTTCTTGACACTGTAATTACCGAAGCCAGTTCGTTCGCCTTCTGTAATTGCTGCGGAGATTTCGCTTCTGCAATTACAGAACACGGCTCTGTAGCGGGTGTCTGCTGCGAGTACAAAACCACTCATGACAACACTGCACCAGGTACCGCCGGTAATACCGCTTCCTGCTACCTGGCCGACAAGGGCAAATCGATCTGCAGGGCCGCGATCAATAACAGGGACGGAGATGCCGTGGGCTACCTGATGGCCGAGATCACAACAGACAGCTCCCGTTCTGCTAACAACGGGGCAGTTTCAGAAATACTCGCGCGCGTAGCGGCCTGCCTGCAGCAAGAGTATCTCCTGACAAAGGAACTGAATTCGATGGCGCTAGAGCTCACTGGCCGTTACGAAGAACTGAACCTGGTTTATGACACCCAGGACGAGCTTGTCAATTTCAGTCAGGACGATGACTTATTGCACAGCATCGTCAAGAACTGTGTCATCTACCTTGATGTCGACATAGTCGCATTAGTCCTTCCACGTCAGGACAAGCACTTTTATGCGACCAACAGAAATACGCACATTCCGGATACGGACGAACTGACAGATAAGTTACATACCAATTTCTACGACCACCTTAAAGAGGCCAATGAATATATCATCCTGAATGATGTCAACAGTCCCCAGCACCGCAGGATGTGTCCGGACATCCCATATAAGGTACTCGCGACCCCCGTCCTCAGTGCCAATTCCGAAGTGATCGGCATGCTGGCCTGCCTGAACAACACTCAGAGCACCGATTTTTTCAACAGCGGACGCAGTGTGCTCGAAGTCATGTCGAGAAAGGTTTCGAAGATAATACTGACGAACTATGACAGCCTGACAGGGCTGTTGAGCAGCCGCGTATTTGAAGCAATTCTTGCCAGATCGCTCAACACGACCAAGCTGACGGGTCAGCCCAGTTGCCTGCTCAATATCGACCTCGACCAGCTCAAGATTGTCAACGACAATTTCGGACGCGAAGCCGGGGATGCCGCCATAAGGCAACTGGGTGATGGCATCAAGGGGAAACTGCGGGCCTCGGACACCATTGCCTATCTCGGCGAAGGCCGGTTTGGCGTACTGGTTAACAAGTGCACACTTTCACAAGGCATTACCGTTGCCGAATCCCTGCGCAAGTTGATCGAGGAAGCGGAACTGAACTGGAAATTCAATTCCATAAATTTATCCGCCAGTATCGGTCTTGTGCTTATCGATCCGGACATGCTGGATACTGATGCAGCCTTGGAGTCAGCCGAACTCGCGCGTGACACCGCGAAGGAATCCGGCAGGAACCGTATCCAGATCTACAACCACAGTGACAAGGACATCATGAAGCGCAAGGGCCAGATGCGCTGGGTGAACAGGATACAGAACGCCCTGCGCGACGAACGCTTCATTATCTATTGCCAGAAGATACAGCCCCTCAAGAAGTCGGATGAAAATTACCACTTCGAGATCCTGCTGCGCATGATCGACGAGGACGGCAATGTCGTCGCACCGGATAATTTCATCGCACCGGCCGAGCAGTACCACCTGATGACCGGCATCGACCAGTGGCTCATCACCAACACCTTCAGGCTGCTGTCCGAGCACGGCGCCGCCCAGACGCCCAATGAAGGCAGGGTTTCGATCAACCTGTGCGGGCAATCCATGGTCGACAGGGGGATTGTCGACCGGATAAGCAAGCAGATGCACCAGTACGGCATCGAACCCAGCTGCATCTGCTTCGAGGTGACCGAAACCGCTGCGATACGCAATATCGACTCGGCGCGTCACATCATCAAGGAGCTCTGCTCCATTGGCTGCCAGTTTTCCCTCGATGACTTCGGCACCGGCATGAGTTCGTTTTCCTACCTGAAGGAACTGCCGGTCAACTACCTGAAAATCGACGGGTCCTTCGTGAGGAAAATCAACGAAGACCAGGTGGCTCGCGCCATGGTGACATCCATTAACGACATCGGCCATGTCATGGGCCTGAAAACCATAGCGGAATATGTAGAGAGCGAGGCAGTCCTGCGTAATATCGAAAAGATCGGCACCGACTACGCACAGGGTTATGAAATCATGATACCCATGCCACTGGAAGACTATCTTCAGATCTATCTGAAAGGTCGCAATTCGCTGCAGGCCGGCTGAGCTCAGACGGGTGACTGCTTTTACGGAAACTGGATCATGAGTGTGGCGCAGGAAAACCTGGCAGGTGAAATTCTCAGAACGCGGGTCGGCGTTATGACTCACCTCGCGCCGCGCGCCTCCCTGAATACCGAAGACGTCATCCAGGAACTGATCGATGCGTCTGCCGATTGCATGGAGCAGCGCGAAATTCAACTGGTTATTGACCTGTCCGCGGTACAGGTGGTCAACAGCCAGGCGCTCGAAGCACTGATCGAGATCCAGGACAAACTGGTCAGGCTCGGTGGCTGGGCCAAGGTCATCCACCCCAACACCCTTATTCAGGATATTTTCCGCATCACCGGCTTCACCGAGTACGTCAATGTCATGGATGCCGCCCAGGACGTGATCAAACCGAACACAGACCGGCAGCGCCGGCTTGGCGACACCCTGGTGGAAAAGGAGCTCCTAACCCAGAAACGCGTTGAAGAGGCCATCGCCCTGCAGAAAAAGACCGGCAAGCGCATGGGCCAGATCATTATCGATAAAGGCTGGGCATCGGAACAGGATGTCCTGATGACCATTGGCGAACAGCTATCGGTCCCGTACGTGCGCCTGCGTACCGGAATCTATGATCCGGATGTAGCCAACCTGCTGGACAGGAAAACCGTGGCACGGCTCAGGATCGTTCCATTACAGAAGGTACGCGGGGCGGTCACGCTCGCCACCGCCGACCCGCAGGCCATCCCCTCATTCGACGAGGTCGAACAACGGCTTGGTTGTCGGGTTTATCCGGTCCTCGCCCAGCGCGAGGAGATCATGAACACCATAAGTGATGTCTACGCGGGCAACGTCGATGACATCATCATGGTCGGGGATGTCGACGAAGACTTCGAGATCGTGGAAAACCTGGTCCCCGAGGACTATTCCGTCATCGACGAGATGGCCGAGGGCAGCCCGGTCATCAATCTGGTGAATTCCATCGTCCAGCGCGCGGTGCGCGATGGCGCCAGCGACATCCACATCGAGCCCGGGCGCGGAAAATCACGCGTCCGCTATCGCATTGACGGTGTGCTCTACGAAGTCACCACACTGCGCTCCGACCTGCACCCGGCGATCATTTCACGTATGAAGGTCATGGCCAACCTGGATATTTCGGAACGGCGCCTGCCCCAGGACGGGCGTATCCAGGTACAGACCCAGGGGCGTGCCGTCGACCTGCGTTTCAGTTCCCTGCCGGGTCTGTACGGTGAAAAGATCGTTTTGCGTATCCTCGACAAGAACCAGTCGCTGCTGGACGTCAACAAGCTCGGCATGAGCCCGGATAACGTCACGCTGTTCAAGTCATTGCTCGATCACAGCAACGGCCTGGTCCTGGTAACCGGTCCTACCGGCAGCGGCAAGACCACGTCCCTGTATGCCGCGCTGAACTATCTCAACAGCATCGAGAAGAACATCGTCACCATCGAGGACCCGGTGGAATACCAGATCGACATCATCAACCAGAACGAGGTGCGCGAAAACATCGGTCTCACGTTCTCGTCCATACTGCGCCACACCCTGCGCCAGGACCCGGACATCGTGATGGTCGGAGAGATCCGCGACCGGGAAACGGCGGAGATCGCCGTACAGGCGGCGCTGACCGGACACCTGGTGCTGTCGACACTGCATACCAACCATGCCATCGGCGCCATCACCCGCATGATCGACATGGGCGTCGAACCCTACCTGCTGTCATCCGCCCTGATCGGTGTGGTTGCGCAACGCCTGGTACGCACCACCTGCCCTGCCTGCAAGACGAAATACGTGGCGCCGCCCGACCTGGTGACCCGGTTTGGCTGGGATGACCAGGGTCAGATCAAACTCTCGCGCGGACGTGGCTGTACGGAATGTTACGACTCCGGCTACAAGGGCCGCATCGGTATCCACGAAATCCTCAAGGCGGATGAAGACCTGCAGCGCCTGGTGACCAGTAACCCGGGGCGCGACGAGCTGGCGCGCTACCTTGAAGAACGCAACATCAAGACCCTGTTCTACGATGGCCTGGACCACGTTCGACGTGGCGACACCAGCATCGAGGAAATCTCCCGGGTCATCAATCTATAGGGAATAAGCGCATGCCGATCGAGATCGCCAGCACTTCGAATAAAAATATCAAGGCAGATGCCGGCAAAAGCGGGGCAATCACATCAGGCCCGCATCAACTGCTTGTCAAAAAACCCGGCACCCAGGAGCGCATCTTCTTCACTGAACAGCTGTCGCTCCTGCTGGAGACGGGCACCACCATGCACGTTGCCCTGCAGGCACTGAAGAAGCAGGTCGTCAACCCTGAAATGGTGAAGATTATCGATGGCCTGATCGAGCAGATCAGCGAGGGTAAATCCCTGTCTGAGGCACTATCGCATTACCCGGGCATGTTTCCTTCAACCTATGAGAATCTGGTCGCGGCGGCAGAGGACGGCGGTTTTCTGGACAAGGTCCTGCTCGAGCTGATGAAGATGGATGAAAAGCGCGAGGAACTGCGGCGTACCGTGGCTTCCGCACTCTCCTACCCCGCGTTTCTGGTCGTGTTTTCACTCGGTGTTGTCCTGTTTGTCCTGGTCGTGGTGTTTCCCAAGTTCGCCGATATGTTCACGTCGATACGGGATGAACTGCCGGGTACCACCCTGTTTCTCATGGGTGCCAGTGAAGTGTTAATCAAATACTGGATGAGCCTGTCGGCCGCGCTGGTGGTCGGGCTTGCCGGCATTGCCTGGTGGCTGCACACACCCAATGGCACGGCCATCCTTGATCGCGTCAAGATGCGCACTGTTCTGGTCCGCGACATCTATATCCAGCTTTACCTGATCCAGTCCCTGCGGGTACTCGGCCTGTCGTTGAGCAACGGGGTCAGCATCCCGGATGCACTGGCCTCCTGCCGCGATGTGGTTCACAACAGTGTATTCCGGCGCTTTATCCTCGATGTCCAGAACAAGGTGACGGAGGGATCGGGTTTCGCCATGGCCTTCCAGCAGGCGGATTTCATCCCGCCGACGGTACGCCAGATGGTCACTACCGGCGAGGAGACCGGCAACCTCCCGCGCATCCTGGGCCGGGTAGCGGATTACTACGAGCGCGAGCTCGGCAAGCGCCTCGCCAGCTTCTCGCGCATGGTCGAACCCCTGATGCTGATCGTGATGGGCGGGGTGGTCGGACTGATCGTCAGCTCGCTGATCCTGCCGATCTTCAAGCTGTCGCGCGCCGTCGGCTGATCACCCGTAGGCTGCGCCGTGCACACACGGTAATAAACGAAATTCATTGACACTGAAGGAGCGGTCCCCAGACCGCGATAATCCACACAAACAATCGCGCCGAAGGCCGGCGCTCCTACAGGGGTCGTAGGCTGCGCCGTGCTCACACGGTAATAAACGAAATTCATTGACACTGTAGGAGCGATCCCCTGACCGCGATAATCCACACAAACAATCGCGCCGAAGGCCGGCGCTCCTACAGGGGTCGTAGGCTGCGCCGTGCACACACGGTAATAAACGAAATTTATTGACACTGTAGGAGCGGTCCCCTGACCGCAATAATCCACACAAACAATCGCACCGAAGGCCGGCGTTTATGCCCGGCACTTAATCGGGCGCTCCTACAGATTGCCTCCCCCAACAAAATTATTCACCCGGGCTGCCCGAACCCTGCCCAGAATATCAATAACCTATTGTTTCTATGTATGTATTTATTGTTTCACGGCTTGACGGCCAGCAGCGGTCGGATACCGCCACAAACCGCCATCGGCGTCACCGACGTCAACCCCCAACACACCCGTTTATCCCCCTGTTCTGTATCAATATAAGGTTTAAAGGTTCCCAAAACAGGGCCGATAACCAGTTCGTGTCAAATCAATTTATGGATACCACAGGAGTGATTAACATGAACACCCATTATATTAAGCACCAGGTACAGAAGGGCTTTACCCTGGTCGAACTGCTGATTGTCGTCATCATCCTGGCCATCCTGGCGGCCATCGTGGTACCTCAGTTCGCCGCGTCGACCGATGACGCCAGGATCTCATCGCTGGACTCGACCCTGTCCAATATGCGCTCGGCGATCGACCTCTACCGGCAGCAGCACACGGCCTATCCGGGTGAATTGACTGCTATTGGTGCCCCGGTCACCTGCACCGCGGGTACAGCAGCCGCTGCCACAGCCACCGGTCGCAACCTGATCACCTTTGAAGAGCAGATGTCCAAGTATACCAATGCAACCGGAGAGGCATGCAGTCTCGCTGACGTTGATGGCGATGGCGTCGCAGAATTTCCCTTTGGACCGTATCTAAAGAAGATCCCACTGCCAGACAATCCGGTTAGTAATAATCCGGCCGTAGTGATTACATTTACAGGTAACCTGGTTATGGCAGGTGATGGTGCTGCAGGAGGCTGGAAATACGACACCCTGACCGGGAAGTTCATCGCCAATGATACCAACCCCGATCCGGATGGTGTGACCTACGACCTGCATTGATCGGCATTCCGGGAGAAATCCGCTTGGCACACGCAGGGACTGATCCAGACACGGGATAATCCTGCGGCATAAGGAAGGGTGGCATGAAGCATCAGAACGGAATCACCCTCCTCGAAATCCTGATTGTGGTATCCATACTGGGGATCGCTGCCATGGTGGCGATCCCCAGCCTTTCTTCCTCCGAACCCTACAAGCTGGACCTGGCGGCACAGGAATTCGCCGCTGCCATGCGCTATGCGCGCAGCGAGGCCATCCGCACCGGTGAACCGCGCGGCTTTCGGCAGCAGTCCACCGCGAAGCGTATCCGGGTCTTCAGACCGGATACCGGCACCGCACCCTGGACCCTGAATTACGATGTCTATCATCCTGTCAGCAAACAGCTCTACGACGTCGACCTGAACAACCACCCCTTAGCCGGGGCAGACAGCGTGAGCCGGGCCGATATGTTCCGTGGAAACTGCAACACGCCCGACAATATCTATTTTGACGGCAGCGGCATCCCCCGGTGTGCCGACCCGGAAACCTTCCTTGTGACACAGTTTGATGTCACATTGGCCCTGGGCGCCCATACGCGGGTCGTGACGCTGCACGGCATCAGCGGCCGAGTGACCGTCCAATGAACAGGCGAATTAATCCCGTAGGGTGCACCGTGCGCGCCATTCAATACCTGCCTACGACGAAACAACCCGCAGGATGCACTCCGTGTTACATTCACCAATCCAAATGCAGAAAGCGCACCCTGCATAATCAGCGCCGCGTTGACGGTTTCTCCTACGTCGAAGTGTTGATCGCCATGGCGCTGATCGCAGTCGCACTGGTGCCCGCCATGGATGCATTGCATCCCGGCACCACCGGCGCAGAAACCCACGCATCCGCCACGGACCTGCATTACCACCTCACAGGCAAGCTGGAAGACCTGCTGGCGGAGCCGTTCAGTGCGCTGGATGACGAGGCCATGTCGGTGGGCAGCCCGAGCGTGGCCACGCAATATTCCGATGACGCGGGCACTGTGAACCGCCGCCTCGTGTTCCTGTCGCGCTACGATGCAGACAACCTGGATGGTGACGCTGATTTCTTTACCGGCGTGGACGCGGACTTGGTCTGGATGCGGGTTGAGATCGCGGCGACTTCACAGGCCATGGAAGCCCTGACCAGCAGGTATGAATAGTTCATCTCACAAGTGGCCGTGTCCGTGGTACACGCCGTACCCCACGAACCGGCAACCGTACACAGGATGGAACCCGCAGGATACCCGTGTCGGCAGCGCCGCAGGCGCCTTCAGGCCCGGCGGCTATACCCTGGTCGAACTGCTGATTGCCATGGCGCTCGCTGCCATCCTGTTTGTCGGGCTTGGAGGCGTCGCGGGCCAGGCCCTGAAGACCCATGACCTGGTGCGCGACAGCAATGACCTGACTCTGCAGGCACGCTTTGCCATGGAGCAAATGGTGCGTGCCGTGGGTCGCACCGACAGGCTGCTGCTGCCGCTCAACGACAGCCTGGAAACCAACTGGCCGGATAACCTGCGCGAGCAGACAATCCCCGCTTCCACGCCCGTGGGCGACAGCACACTGGCCACGGCCGTACTGGCCGTGACCCAGGACCGGAACGTTGACCTGGATGCAGATGGTGCGCCGGATGTCGACAATGACGGCGACGGCCGGATCGACGAGGATTTTCCAACCGACATCACCAATGACACGGCCCCGGGTATTTACCTGATCGACGACATGGGCGATGGCACGGTCGATAACTTCAAGGCCTGTTGTTCCACGGATGACGAGGAGTATTTCGGCATCACCAGCGAGGACCCGATCAACGGCCTCGATGACGATGGCGACGGTCTCGTGGATGAAGACCCCTGGGGTGATATGAACGGGGATTCCTGCCCGGGCGCGTGCGGTGTCGATGAAGACGGCGATGGCGCCATTGACGAGGGCATCGTCCTGGATGACGATGAAGACGGTTTGTCAGACGAAGACTGGCTGGATCCGGTGGTGTTCTATCTGGAAAACGGCACCCTGATGCAGCGTATCCCGGTGCCGTGGGATGAGGACGCCAGCGGCAGCGTCGACGGCAGGGATTTCATCGCTGAACCGATCGCCGAAAATGTCACCCGTTTCCGCGTCGAGCGCCTGCTGCCGAAGGGCAAGCGTCCAGAGCGGGTGGACCTCATCCTGGAACTCACCAGCCCGACCGGAAAGGCGGTGAGCCTGCACACCCGCGTGCGGGTGGGGGGGGCGCTGTGACCACGTTGTCCGGTTTCAACCGTAGGATGGGCAAAGGAGCGCAGCGACGTGCCCATCACTCATGTAAAAGATGGGCACGCTGCGCTTTGCCCATCCTGCATGTTAATTCACCAACCCGCAGGGTGCGCCATGCGCACCATTTCAATCCCGATACATCTGCGCGGAGGGTGCGCCGTGCGCACCGAAGCGGTGTTGACTTTACCTTGCAATCGGTGCGCATGGCGCACCTTGTGGTGACATCATGAGCCACGTTGGACAGCAAAACGGCTTTGTACTGCTGCCGGTGGTACTGGCCATCACCCTGATCGCGGTGATCGCATTTATGCTGAATAACCAGAGTGCGATCAACGTCGACGAAACGCGTGGCGTACTGGAGGCCGCGAAGGCCGAACAGGTCGCCCGCGCCGGCCTTGCGCACGCCACCTGGGGTATTCAGAACAGCGGCTGTGCAGGCAATATGACGCTGCCATCGATCCCGTTCGGGGCCGACAGCTACCAGGCCAGCGTCACCTCGGCCACAGTGACGACGGCCTACACGGTCAACGTGGACCAGGACACCTGGCTGAAGGAATCCTCACCCACCGAAAACCACGGTGGCGACAGTGAACTCTCGGCCAAAGCCGCCACCGGCGACAACATGCGCGCGCTCTACCGCTTTGATCTATCCACGATCCCGGGCGGCGCCAAGATCGGCTCGGCGACGGCCTGGTTTTATGTCACGATCAATGATGACAAGGGCGCGGTCAATATTCACGAGGTTACCGCCGCGTGGACCGAGGCCGGCGCCACCTGGGCAACGATGGCGAGTCGGTTCAACAGCGTGATCAGTGCCTCGATCCTCCCGCAAACCGATAACGGTGTCTGGATTAAGGTGAATCTCACAAGTCTCGTACAGGGCTGGGTAAACGGCAGCCCGAATAACGGCATCATGCTGATTGCGACCTCGGATGGCAACGAATCCAGATACACCAGTCGCGAGTGGGCGATCGGCAGTGAGCAGCCAAGACTGGAGGTAGTCGCAACCAGCGGCCCCGCCTCGCCGGTGACAATTACGGCAACAGGCAAACTGACAGGGCACCCCTCGCCGGCCAATGACATTACCCGCACCCTGACCAGGACAGCGGTTAGGTCATACCAGCCGCCCGATAAAAGGCTGCTGCAACCCGGCGAGGAAGGCAAGGATGCGTATATTCTCAGTGGCAACAAGTCCGACAGGAACACCGGCAGTGGCAAGAACATGTGGGTCAGTACCGGTTCAAATCCGCATCACGCGCTGGTGGAATTCGACCTCGCAAGCCTGCCGCACGGCGCCAGTGTCCTGTCGGCGACGCTGGAACTCCATACCCCGAGCGTCGATGCGGCGACCGATGCGGTGGTCAGCATCCATCGCATCACCCGCGGCTGGGTGGAAGGTACCGGCGTGGAGACCGGCACCACACCGGCTGACGGCGCAAGCTGGGATACCTACGACGGGGTCAGCGCCTGGGCGACGCCCGGCGGAGATTATGATCCCCGGCCGATTGACAATGCACCGGTGCCCGATCTGTTAGCCCGCTGGTATTCGTTTGATATCACCTCGCTGGTGAGAGGCTGGGTGGATGGCACTTATTCCAATCACGGTGTGCTGGTGAGAGGTAGCAGTGGCAGCCTGACAAAGTTTTATATCAAAAGCGGCGATGACCTCGATCCAGCATTGCATCCAAAGCTCACCATCACCTACGCCTGTGAGTGCGGCAACCCCTGTCTGGGGCCACAGGGCAGCGGCACGGTGTTGATGGTGGTGGTCAACCCGACGACACTGGTGCCCGATGATGCCTACAAGAAAGCGCTGTTCGAATCCTGGGGTTACACGGTAGCGGTACTCAGCGAAAGCGCGAACCAGGCAAGCTACAACAGCGCGATTGCCGGCACCGATGTTGTCTATATCTCGGAAACGGTCAATTCGAGCCAGGTGGGCACCAAGCTCGCGGCTGCGCCGATTGGTGTAATCACAGAGGATGGTCTCTACAACGACGCCCTTGGTATCTCCAACAATGCCGGTGCCACCACCGGGTCGGCGATCAACATTACCGACACCAGCCATTACATCACCGAAATCTTCGCTCCGGGCCCGCTGGAAATCTATGACGCGGACATGGAGCAGCTGGTCATCTTCAACGGCCCGGCACCGGATCTGCAGGAACTGGCGCACATCGGCGGGTATGCCTCGCTGGTTGCGCTGGAGGCCGGCGCTGCCCTGAAGGGTGGTGCGACGGCCGCCGGCCGGCGCGCGATGTTGCCGCTGGGACGTGTCGGACGCTTCAACTGGGACTATCTCAACAACAACGGCCGGCTGATCGTACAACGCACACTGCAGTGGGGGACAGGTAATATCACCGGCGCGCCACTCAAGAAGGTGCTGTTCGTCGTGCCGGACGCCGGCAGCCCGGGGAGCCAGGATACCGCCAAGCAGGCGTTGATGGAGTCATGGGATTACACCGTGTCCATGATAACTGCCAGCGCCCCCCAGACCGACTTCGATGCGGCCGTTGCCGCGGCAGACGTGGCCTATGTCTCGGAGGAAATCGTCTCGACAGACCTTGGAACCAAATTGCGTGCCGCTACCATTGGCGTAGTAAACGAGGAGTCCGCATTGGTGGATGAGTTCGGCATCGCCGCCACCCGGGAAGGTTATGCCGCGACCGCCATCCAGATCATCGGCAATAGCCATTACATCACCGCACCGTTCAGCATCGGTCCGCTGACGATCGCCGCCTCCGACGCGGAGCTTAACCGGCTGACGGGATCACCCGCGCCGGGCCTGGATGTCCTCGCGGACAGCAGCGCGAAAGAGACCCTGGTCACCCTCGACCCGGGAGACCAGTTGTTCGATGGCGGCACCGCGGCCGGACGTCGTGTGCAACTGCCCTGGGGAACCGACAACTTCGATATCAATTCGCTGAACGCCGACGGCCTGACCCTCATGCAGCGCGCGCTGGAATGGGGCGCCGGTGCCATGGATGCGCCGCCACAGACACTGCTCCTGGTGGTAACGGATGCAGACAACCCGAGCGCCCAGGACAACGCCCGCAAGAGCCTCATGGAGGGCTGGGGCTACACCGTCAGACTGATCTCCGCCAGTGACTCGCAGGTGGTGTTTGATGACGCGGTGACCATCGCCAACGTGGCCTATGTGGTAGAGCAGCAGCAGTCCACTGCCCTGGGCACCAAGCTGCGTGACGCGAATATCGGTGTGGTCTACGAGGAAGCGGAACTGACCACGGACGCGGGCTTCTCCTCCAACCGTGACTGGCCATCCACCCGTGACACCGTGGACATCGTGGACAACACCCACTACATCACTTCCCCGTTCGAGAACGAGCTGCTCACCATTGCCACGTCCCCCGTCGAGGTCGTCTGCCTGAACGGCAGCAATGCCGGTGGTCTGCAGGTACTCGGCAGGCACAACTGGAGCGGTCCCCAGGTCGGTCTTTCCATCATCGACACCGGTGGGGATCTCTATGGCGGGGGCATGGCAGCCGGACGGCGCGTGCAACTGCCCTGGGGCCGCACCGGCTTCGACATCAACGCCCTGAATGCGGACGGGCTGACCCTGATGCGGCGGGCTATCGAATGGGGCGTTATTGGCAGCGGCGGTGGCGGCGGTGGCGGCGGTGGCGATTCTACAGTCACGCTGACAGCCGTGTCGGACAACCGCATCGAGGCCGGCGAGACCCTGAACCGGGGTGGAGAGAACAATGTCATCGTGGGCCAGGACAACGGCAACAACACCGAGCATGCCCTGGTGCGGTTCGACCTCTCGAGCATCCCGGCAGGTTCGACCATCACCGCGGCGACGTTGCGCCTGAACGCCTACAAGGAAAACGGCAATGCAAACTGGAACATCGAGGTGCACCGTGTCACCGAGGCCTGGACCGAAACCGGTTCCAACTGGGATACCACGGACGGATCGACGGCCTGGAGCGGCGGCGGCGGCGGCAGTTACGACCCGGGCATCGAGGCCAGCCTGCCGGGTACGGTCACCGGCTGGTATGAATGGGATGTCAGCGCTCTTGTCCAGGCATGGCACGGCGGCACGCATCTGAACCACGGCGTTGCCCTGGTTCCGGACAGCACCAGCAAGCGCAATGAAACCCTGTTTGATTCACGCGAGGGCGGAAGCCCGCCGGAGCTGGTAATAAGCTACACCACACCCTGAACAGGGTGGGATTCTGAATTTTCATCGAGAAAACATCAAGTTATTCGCCGTTCCCGATGGTAAAGATTACCCGGTGCCGGCCGATTAACTATTGAATTAGTAACGAACTGAGAATACAAAGAACAGGCGGTTATCAAATGCTAAGGAATTTTTTCAACGGCCTCCGGGATGCCTGGTCGGTGACTTCATTCAACGCCGACAACATCAACCTGTACGCACAGAAGCTCGTATTCGAGGAGGCCCGCAAGGGACTGCTGATCCTGTGCGCGATGCTGTTCTTCCTGTTTAGCATCGAAACCCTGCTGTTCTCGCATTTCGAGCTGGGCCGGAGCTATGTCTACACCGGTGCCCTGCTGGTGTTGCTCGCCCTGCACGTGTTTCTGTCCGCCAACGCCATCCGCGACGCGCGTACCATCTACATGCTGGGCACTATCCTGCTGTTGATCAGCGGCACCGCCTTTGTCTTGCTGGCGCACCAGACCGGGGCATTCAACCTGGCGCTGTTCGCCAGCGTCACCCTATTGTTCATGGCCATCCCGATCGTGCCCTGGGGATTGCGCGAGGCCTCGATTGTCATCTCCCTTATCTATCTGACCTTTACCGTGTCGATCTGGTCCTCGAGCCGCGAATTCGACGTGCAGACCCTGTGGTCACTGCAGTTGATTATGGTGGGCGCCGGCCTGATCAGCCTGGCGCTGGTCACCCGCAACGCCACGGTGCGCAAGATGGACATACGTACCCGCTTTGATCTGGAACAGGCCAACAGGAAGATGCTGCACCTGTCCAACAAGGACCCGCTGACCGGGGCCTGGAACCGGCGTTTCCTGAATAACAACTTCAATGAATTGACCGAACGCTGGCACAGTGACGGCCATAGCTATCATTTCGCCTTTCTGGACCTGGACGACTTCAAGCCCATCAATGACAACTTCGGTCATGATTTCGGCGACGAGGTCCTGCGCAGTGTCAGCGATATCTTCAGCGAACGAATCGGTGAGCGTGGCTGCCTGGTGCGCATGGGAGGAGATGAGTTCGCCCTGCTGTTCCATGGCGAGAACCCCGAGGCCCTGATCGAGGGCTGCCTGGAGGCGATCAATCAGTCGTTGACACCCCCCAGCAAATATCAACACATGGAGGTCGGCATCAGCCTGGGACTGGTGAGCGTGTCCCCCGGCATGAGCGCGACACAGGAAGATATCTACCGTGAGGCCGATACCTCCCTGTACCAGGCCAAGGAACGCAAAAACAGCGGAGACGGCAACCTGAACCTCGTCAGCCGCACCCTGGCCGCTTGAGCGCGCAATAGCGCACCACCCAGCCGGTTCCCCGTATACACACCCGCCCGACCACCCGCAGATCACCTGAAACGGGCCTCCGTGCACCCGGTCTTGCACCTCAAGTCTGGCCCTTCCCGGCCGATGTGAAACCTAAGGGAATCTCATTCAAGACAATGAGATAGTGTAGCAATCGCCGGAAAGACCGACGACCGGTCACGGCGCAGAGTTGTTCCGGCAGCGGGTCTGAAAGGTCCCGTCTCCGGCTTCAGCAAGGAGTGAACGATGGGGGCCCTGGCCGCCGCAATTCAGAAGTACTATCCGGTTGCCAAAAACAGGCGCATCGGGCCGATCGGGCTCGAGTGTTCCCTGTCCGAAGTGCACATGGTGCAGATGGCAACCGACAGCGATGGCTCCATTTATGTGAGCGCACAGGCCTCCGTGCCTTACGGTGCGCCGCGCGATGAGGTGCTTGCCTCACCGAAGCGGATGCGCGAACTGGTTCAGCAGGCCCTGAAATCGGACCGCTTCCAGGGCCGGATGGTGGTCTCCATGCTGCCGTCCTCGGCGACCCGCATCCAGTCCCTGAACTACCAGGTCAAGGAGGGCCAGGCCGAGACAGACGCCATCCTTTCCCTGCTTGCCGAACGTCTGGACGGCGAGCTGTCGGATTACGTCATCGACTATATCCCCGTCAGGACCGAGACCCGGGGCGAAGACCACCTGGCGATTGTGGCCGTTGCCAGGGAGGATGACGTCATCGCCTACCTGGAGACACTGCGCAAGTGCGGACTGGTCGCCGGCAGCCTGGAAATCGGACCGTCGGCGATACGCCGGCTGGTCAGCACCATCGGCCCCAAGGACGCCCACGAGAACGTACTGGCAATCAATTTTGGCCGACGCTCCAGTTATCTCAGCGTTATATCCGGTTCCAGGCTGATTTTCGACCAGCAGGTCAAGTTCGGTGAGAGCGAACTCCTGGAAGAAATTGCGACCTCGCTGGACATGTCCCTCGACGCGGTTCATGAGCTGGTCAACAAGGTCAGCTTCGATCCCCGGGCAGCGTCGGTCGCTAACCCGAAAAACGAGTTTGATATCGATGCCTCCGAAACCCTGATGGAGATCGTCAAGCCGATCTTCGTCAGGATGTCGGAAGAAATCAACCGTGTCCTGATATTCACCACATCACAGACCCGCGGGCAGACTGTAAGCCGTATCTATCTACTCGGCAGTATTGCGCGTTGGCACGGCATGGATCAGTTGCTGAACAGCCTGGTGAAGTTGCCGGTCGAGACCATACCGAACCCCTTACAGACGTTCCACCAGCAGGGCACATCGGACAAGATAATCAATGAACAGGCCAAGCCGGAGATCGCCCTGGCGACCGGCCTTGCCCTGAGAGGGATGCTGGATCATGGCAGAAATTGACCTGATACCGGGCGCCTATCGCGCCCTGATCAAGCTGCGGAGCTGGGCCACACGGCTTGGTGTCGCGGTTGGCGGGCTCATACTGGCCAGCGTCGCCGCCTACATCATTCTCAACCAGATCAACAACCAGATCGACGTGGAGGTCAACGAATTACAGGCCCGCCAGGAAATGACTACACGGCAGCGTGACGAACTGAAACAACTCGATGAGGAAAAGACCGGTTATGAAAACCAGCTGGCGCTGCTGAAGGAGCTGCGTAGCGGTGCGGCGACACAGGAAATGTTCAGGACCATCGACCGCGCCCTCACCGATTCCGACGTATGGTTCCTTGACTGGGAATTCCGGCGGGCAAACTCGGTCGTCAAAAAACAGGACGAATCCGTTGAAACGGGCTACTTCATCATCGTCAAGAGCGGCAAGGACAACAAGGAAAGCGAGACCTGGAAGATCGAGACGCATATGAACATCAAGGGACAGGCACAGGACCACTCGGCCCTGTCCAAGTTCGTCCGCCGCCTGTATGAACAGCCCGAGATCAAGGACGTGCGCATCCTGAACACCACACGCTCTTCGCAGAGGAAAGTGGTTGACTTCGACCTCGCGGTCATCGTCAAGACGCACAGGGCCAGCTGATGGAAAAACTGATCAACAGCCTGGAACCACGGACCATCATGCTGGTCATGTTGGCGAGTGTCCTGCTGATATCCGCCGCCCTGTTTTCCTATGTGATATGGCCCGAGATCAAGGACTACCGCGACTCGGTCAAAACCCGCACGGTGCTCACCCGGGTTGACGAAAGCAACGTGACTCTCGATGTTGAGCTTGCCAGCCTGGGTAGTGAGGTGGCCTCATTGCAGCAACAGCTGCTCGGGGACACGGCAAGTCTCCCGGAGAACCAGCTCGAGGCCTTCATCATAGGACGCCTGCAGGGCATTTCCTGGCGCAATGATATCCAGCTGTTAAGCGTCAAACCCGGCAGGGGGGGCAGAGTCCACATTTTCCAGGAAATGCTGTTCGACGTGGAGATATCAGGCGATTATTTCGACCTGTTCAACTGGCTGCAGGAGATGGGCGAGGAACTGGGTTTCGTCGTAGTCAAGCATTTCACCATCAGGCCGCTAGATCAGAAAGACACAAATCCGCGGTTGACGGCAAAATTGACCATTGTTTCCTATCGAGAAGAGTCCGATGCGTAGACCGGTAGCTATCAGCGCCCTGCTGGCTGGCATCCTCGCCAGCGTGATGACCGTGTGCGGTGCAGAGGAAGCGCGGATCGTACTGCAGACCAACCCGTTTGAGCAGCCGGCGGTCCAGCAGAAGCAGTCAAACGAGGTTCAGAACAACCGGCATCCAGCAGCCTCGGCATTGCAGCTGCGTGCCACCATGGTGGCCGGCGCTGACTCGCTGGCCAATATCAGTGGCATGATTATCGGAATCGGCCAGGAAGTCGATGGTTATCAGCTTGTCTCTGTCCGGGAACGCAACGTTATCCTGAGCAAGAATGGCACCACAAAAACCCTGTCTGTGGATGACTAGCATGGAACGTCAAATGAAATACAACAGATGGATTGCCGCACTGGCACAGGCAGCGTCCGTTGCTCTGCTTGCCCTGGCCCTGAGCCCGGCAGCAAACGCCGAGGCGCCCCCAGCAGTACAGGCACAAGACGCGCTGCAATTACAACCGGGTACGCAGGACGGGAAAATATCGCTCACCCTGCGCGAGGTGCCCATCTCCGAGGTCATGGAGATGCTGTCACGGACATCACGCAAAAATATCCTGCTCTCGGAGGGCGTCACCGGAACGGTCTCGGTCAACCTCTACAACGTGGATGCCAATGAGGCGATCCATTCCATCGCCAGGGCCGCCGGTTTTGAAGTCGAGAAACGCGGTGGCAGCTATTTCATCGTACGCCGCAACGAGGCCGGCAAGCACGCACCGGGCGGACCGACACAACTGCGCACCTTCAAGGTCCAGTATTCGGACCCTGACACCATTGCCGGCATTCTCGAGAACTATCTTTCCAGCTTCGGTCAGATCACTACACTTCCGGACCGCAAGTTGCTCGTCGTCGAAGACACACCGCATTTCATTGATCGCATCGCCATGCTGCTGGGCAAGCTTGACAAAAAGCCCATGCAGATCCTCATCGAGGCCAAGATCCTGGAAATCGGCCTGAAGGACACCGAATCCTTCGGCCTCGACTGGGTGAACCTGTTCGACACCAATAGCGGCAGCGGCGCATTCGGGGTACAGGGCCTGTCCAATCCCGGGTCGCCGGGCCTGTTTTTCGAAATCGTGACACCGGATGTCGAGCTGTTTCTCGACATGCTCCGTACCCGGGACCGCCTGCGTACCCTGTCAACACCGAAGATACTGGCGCTCGAGGGCCGCGAGGCCGAGACCATCATCGGTGACCGCCTCGGTTATAACGTCACCACCACCATCGATGGCGTGACCACGACGTCTGTCGAGTACCTGGAATCCGGCGTCATCCTCAAGGTCAAGCCCTCTGTCGACGAACAGAACCGGGTACTGCTCGACATCCATCCCGAGGTCAGCACCGGCACGGTGTCGGATGATGGCATACCGAACCAGACGACCACCGAGGTCACCACCTCCATGCTGGTCAAGAGCGGTCAGACGGCCTTCATCGGCGGCCTGATCAAGCGCAGCGCCCAGGAAACCCGTGAAGGTGTGCCCGTGCTGGGTGACCTGCCTATTCTGGGCGGGCTGTTTTCCAACCGCGCCATCAATAGCATCAACACCGAACTGGTGGTGATGATCACGCCATACATCATTGATCACGACAAGGTCGCCATAGACCAGGGCCAGAGGCAGCGCATCAACAGCATTGCCCATGACCTCGAGGTGCAGCCCGTGAAGACCAACCGTCACCTTGAAAAGTTGGACTATTTCGAGGACATGATCGACAAGAATCCTTCCAACCAACAGGCGACCGTCAGTTCGGATGACGATCCCTATTCCATTATCGATGACTAGCCAATCCGGCCGCTGACGCGGCTCGTGCACATGCAGGATTTCGCAGACAGCAGATCGGTCGCGCCGAAGGCCGGCGCTCCTACAGGCGCTAACCATGTAGGAGCGGTCTCCTGACCGCGATACCCTCATAAACAATCGCACCGAAGGCCGGCGCTCCTGCAGGAGCTAACCATGTAGGAGCGGTCTCCTGACCGCGATACCCGCATAAACAATCGCGCCGAAGGCCGGCGCTCCTACAGCGTGAGACCCTCCAGGTCTGCCGGTGTATTGAGATTAATAAAACCCTGCGGACAGTCGGAAAAGTCCGCCACCGCGTGCTTTTGCTGCTGCACCCACTCCTCCACGGCACGCCCGCCCGATTCCAGGTACTGTTCCAGCGAGGTGGACAGGTAACGATCCAATAGTGCAAACACGGGGTGCATGCGGGTGCCGTCATGCGCAACACAGGCCTCGGCATCATTTTGACGCAAGGTCTCCCATAAGCGTGCCACGAGATCCGGCGGCAGAGACAACACGTCACAGGGAACAAAGGCAACGTGGGTGTATGCAGCAGTGCGCAGGCCCGTCAGCATACCGGCCAGCGGCCCCTGGTAGCCCGGCAGCACGTCGGGTACGACGGGATAGCCGTAGCGCTCATACTCCGGAATATTGCGGTTGGCACTGATCAGCAGCTGTTGCACCTGGGGCGCAAAGGCGGCGATGACACGATCGATCAGCGGCCAGCCCTCCACTTCGACCAGTCCCTTGTCGCTGCCGCCCATGCGCCGTCCCAGCCCACCCGCCAGGATGACGCCTGTAACCGGAACGGGCTCGGTCGCCACGTTCTTAGTTTTTTGTGATCAGGTACATAAAAAACAGGTTAGCCAGAAATAGGAATAATGCAATACCCTTCCATACTAGCAGCGGATTGCGCTCGATCAGGGGCTCGGCGCTGCGTGAAACAAAGGCGGCATTGGGATGGGTGAGATCGTGCACGAATTCGGATAACAGGGCATAACGGCGGTTACGCGGGATGGCGACCGCCTTCCCGATGGAGCGGTCCATCCACACCGGGACATCCGGATTGATCCGGGTGGACGGCGTATAGTGTGCCCGGCGCAGGCGGCGCATGGTCATTTCCTTTTCGCCATACGGGAGTTTTCCCGTCAGCATCTCATAGGTGATCACGCCCAGCGAGTAGATATCGGATACATTATTGCCGGTGTAACCCTGCAGGTATTCCGGTGCGGCGTAGTTGCGCGTGCCCAGCAGGTTATTACGATCCAGCGGCGTGGTGATTTCCTCGATGCCGGCGATCTTGGTGGAACCGAAATCGATGATCTTCACTGTGCCGTTGTCATCTATCATGATGTTTTCCGGCTTGAGGTCCTGGTGGATCATTTCCTGGCGGTGAAAGGCACGCAGGCCGGCGGCGATTTGCTGGACGATGTTGCGAACCTCCTCCAGTGCCGGTGAGGGATTGTCGCGCATCCACTGTCGCAGCGTCTGTCCTTCTATGTACTCGGTCACGTAGTACAGGCACTGGCGTTTCGAATGCGGCTTGAGCACCTGCAACACATGCTGGTTCCTGACGCGCCGTCCCGCCCATTCCTCGTGCAGGAAGCGGTCGATGTATTCCGGGTCATCGTCGTAATTGACCGAGGGCGTCTTGAGGATCACCCGGGTGTGCGTTTCACGGTCCAGTGCCAGGTAGACCTGGGTGCGCTTGCTGGCATGCAGTTCGCGGATGATCTCATAGCCATCCAGGACCATCCCGGTCTCCAGCGGCGGGGGGAACGGCATATCGGAGAACTGCTGATAAAACTCGTGCTCATCCTGGTGTGGTAATTCATGCACCTTCAGAACCTGGCAGGTCACATTGTCATGGCTGCCATTCGCCAGGGCCTGACTGACAATGGCCCGGGCGGCATACGCCTCGTCCGGATTGTGCCCATAGATGAATTCCGCCAGCGCGGCATCATCCACGAAATCATGCACGCCATCAGTTGTCAGCAGATAGATATCGTCGACTTCCACGGGTAGGGCGCGGTAGTCGATCTCCATGTGCAGCTCGATGCCCATGGCACGGCTGAGATAGTTCTTGTCCTCCGACACATGTACACGATGATCATGCGTGAGCAACTCGAGTTTACCCTTGCGCATGCGGTAAATGCGTGTGTCACCGACGTGAAACAGGTGCGCGGTCGCCGACTTGATGACCAGCACGCTCAGCGTAGTCACCATGGCCCTGCTGGTCTCGTAGTGGTGATGTCCCTGTGCGTACAGCCAGCGGTTGAGCGCAGCCAGTACCTTCTCCCCGGCTGTTTCCGTGCTCCAGCTGTCCGGGGTGGTGAAATAATCGGTCAGAAAGCCCTGCACGCAGGCATTGGCGGCCTCCCGCCCCGCCTCGCTGCCGCTCATACCGTCGGCGATCACGGCCGCGGCCCCCTTGGTATTCAGCAGCGCGCCATCCGCCACACGGATGCCGCAGGCGTCATCGTTCGACGCCTTGATACCGGCCTCGCTGTGCTGGCCACTAGTGATCTTCAGGGTTGATGACATGGAACGCAGTTTACCTGTTTGCGGATGCCTGTTGGTGTAGGAGCGCCGCCCTCCGGCGCGATTCGCGGCCAGGAAACCGCGCCTGCAGCGATTGAACATCCACCTGTAGGAGCGCCGCCCTCCGGCGCGATTCACGGCCAGGAGGCCGCTCCTACACAAACCGGAACCACCTGTAGGAGCGCCGCCCTCCAGCGCGATTCGCGGCCAGGAGGCCGCTCCTACACAAACCGGAACGACCTGTAGGAGCGCCGCCCTCCGGC
>CAMYJI010000030.1 GCA_947258545.1 uncultured Ectothiorhodospiraceae bacterium | reverse complement strand
TCGCTCACAAGTTGTTGAGGCAAGCCTTCGCAGTAGCGACAACAAACAGACCATTCTCGGCAGAATATGCTTGACTGCAAGCACAGTTCATTGCGAGCGCGATGTACATGGATGAACAAGTGCCACGGTAGGCAGGGATGCCGGGAGTGGCCAGCGAAGCAATCTCTGGACAGTACGATCAATCAGTTACAGATTGCTTCATCGCTTCGCTCCTCGCAATGACGAATTGATCAGACCTTTCTTAAACGATATTCGCATGTAACCTACCCTAAGTGCCGGTTACCTGATGGACATCGGCTAATGATGCACCACGTCACTCAGAATAGCATTACACGCAGCTCGCAGTTGCGACAGGCTTTCCTGCCAATCCACCTGTAGGAACGCCTCGCAGGCGCGACACGGAGTAGCCTGGAGATCAGTCGCCGTGGGCCATGTTTTGTGGCGGCAACAGCATCAAGAAGCCGTCGGGTGCAAGGCTGGTCGCGAGCATGACCGCGTTGATGTCTCGGTGTTCGGACCAGGTGTCACTGCGCTGGTTGGCCGGATCACGCCAGAAGCTCTCGATCTCATCACGCAGGGGCAGGTACTGCATGAGTTCCTGTACCCGGGCGCGCCGCCGCGCACTGGCCGGGCTTAGATACCTTTCCTGCTCTACCGACCGCTGCAGGCGCTCCAGGGCGTGCAGCCCGATTGCCAGGCCGAGTTCCCGAAACGCCAGCCGGTAGCGGGCCGGCTGGTGCAGCTCGTCGCCCCGGGCAAAATGCTGCAGGCCAATGAGACCGCCCTCGAGCAGCCGGTCGAGCAGCGGCTCCTCGGGCTGTGCGCCCTGCTGGATGAGCTGCTGCACGCGCCAGGCGTCGACCAGCAGACCGCCCAGGCCCAGCGAATCGGCGGTGGCCCATTCGCTGCGTTTGATCATTGTTGCGTAGGCGTTGGTTGCGTCGTTGAGGTTTGGTTCGGTGGGTGGTTGGGGCTGCGCGGGTGGTTGGGGGGCAATCGCGGCCAGGGGGCCGCTCCTACAGGTGGTAATTTCAACCATCTTTGCCGTGCTGCAAAGTTGCAGGGCGGTGATGTAGCCGTCCAGGGGATCGTGCTGTCCCATGGAGGGCACCAGCACGCGCGTCAGGTCGATGCTCATCTTCCAGTTCATGCGGCGCGGGTCCCGGTTGGGGGCGGGCCGGTAGGTGAAGGCGTCGAAGGCGGACCGGGCAAGCTCGCGTGCCCAGGTGTTGAAGCGGGATTGTTGCGTGGTCCGGCTCACCTGGTCGAGGGCGTGCATCCATTTGGTGAGGTAGTGGAAGTACTGGCCATCGCGGTCCCACTCCAGGCGTTCATCCAGTGGCTCGTCGGGGCCGCGTTCCGGCAACGCCTTGCCGATGCGCAGACCGCCCCGGGTGGGGTGCCGCTCGCCCTCGGCCTTGTCCAGGCCGCTGATCCAGCCCCGGCGGCGGTCGTCGTCGCGGTGCCGGCCCAGGGTGTGATGGACCTGGTCGACCAGTTGCAGGGCGAGCCCGGTGTAGTGTTCATCGCCGGTGGCGTGCGCCAGGCCCAGGTAGTTGCAGACCGCGAAGGCATCGGTCCACAGGTAGCGCCGCCGCGGCTGACCGGAAGTCAACCCGGTGTTCTCTGCGAAACCGTTCATCAGAGCGATGGCTTCCTGGATGCGTGGGTCAGGCATGGTGTCAGTCTCTGTGGGTGCACTTGCCATTATCGAGGTAAAAGGTAGCAGCAGGATCAGCAGGTAACTCAGCAGGTAACGGGGAATGCGCATCGTGCACAGAATCTCCCGGCGTATTCATTGTGCATTATGACCATAGCAGCAGGATCCGGTTTTGGGTAGTCGGGGAACGGGCGATCGGTGCCAGATGTTGTACTGTCATAGTACCCAAGAGCAAGGCAACGCCCACTATACGGTAATGCTATTCCTGATCCCGGTAGGGGTGAAATCATTCAGGCAAGCCCCGAGACAAAACCTGGGTTATTATAGCTTTACGGTCGGTGCATCCGTTTGCCTGGCCATTAGACTTTTAAAAAGGTAAATCAATGGAAATAGTAGGTTATGTGGCATATGCGAGTCTTGTAGCCATGGCGATATTCTGGACGATGGGTGTTCGTAGTGACCTTGGTGCTGAAACGAATGCAATTCTGCGGGCTGTTTATTTTGTTTCGAGTGCTGTCATCATTGCGGCCTTCGGCGTGAATATGGCGCATTCCCTGTGGGTGGTCCCAGGCGGTTGTTTGTTTGCCAGGTTCATTGCACCGATTTTGATAAAGACACCCGTCCTATCGATACCTTTTGTACTTCTGGCAGGTGTATTTGCCCGCATTGTGCGTATCGGTGTGCCTCGCCATAAGCTCCAGGAAGCTCAATCTGCTGCAATGCAAGCCGATGTTGACGAGTGTTTAAACAAAAACGGTTGCAACTAATTAAAGGGGGACAGACCACGTTTGCGGACACGACTGAACCGTTTGTACTCGCAGCATTGACATGCCATCCCTGATCAAGCGTCAACAATTACAAAACCCGAATCTCTTTGACATGGGTGTATGAAAGACGTGGTCACCTATATTCCTCTATTGCCAATAGTGCGAAAATTGATCCAGATCAAAACAACCACCATCAGAATAAAGACGTGCGATCAAACATTGAAATGGTAATATGACGGTTGGCCAATTTCCCGGAGTGGGTGCCACAATGAGCATTCGAGCCATGCCTCTCGCTGTGTTACTGATAGTCGCTGCGTGTCTGGTGGCCTGCGATAAAGCAGAGCAGCTTCAGCCTCAGAAGGTGACTTATGCAAGTGATGTGGAACCCATCATGCAAAAGCATTGTGCTGAATGTCATATGGCCGGAAAGAAAGGTGCCGAGGCAAGTGGCTTTCTGATGGATTCCTACGAATCGGTAATGAAAGGCACCCGATTTGGGCCGGTCATAGATCCGGGATCTGCCATATCCAGTTCGCTGTATATCCTGGTTGCCGGTAAGGCCGACTTGACAATCAATATGCCGCACGGCAAGGACCCCCTCAGCACTGAAGAGATCGAGACCATCCGCGTCTGGATCGAAAAGGGTGCTGTCGAAAACTGATCCGGATCTCCTACCCTTTACGCGAACAATCAGGGACAGACCACGATATCATTACCGGTTTTTTCAATGAGTAAAACGTGGTCTGTCCCTGATTGTTCCTGATTGTTCTACCGACTTTCCTGCCGGATGCGGTCAAAGTAGTCATGATAGGCATCCAGTAACGGTGCTTCATCGAGTTGCCAGAATCCCAGGCTGCCCTTGCGCAATGCGAAGTTATGGGTCGAACCGGTTGTGAACTGTCCCCAGTATTCAGGCGCACTTTCTATTGAAAGTGGCGGTAGTCCGGCGGTCTCCGGCTGCCAGGTTCCATCCGACTGTTTGGTATAGGTGTATGTCTCCAGTCCCGCGCGATCGGTCAGTGCATTGAGGCGGATCAGTGCCGGGTGCATTGCCGCACCGAATGCCAGGCCCGTCATGATCGCCAGCCCGATTGCGGTCCACCGCGGGACACCGGTGCGCAACAGGAGATAACCACCTGCGAGGGTGACCAGTAGGCCGCCTGCGGCATACAGGGAATAGGGTGGCACCTCCACCAGCACTTCCGTTTTGAATATAAAGGTATCCACCAGGGCATATCCAAGAAGGGCCAGCATCAGGACCGCCATGCCGCCTGCCCAGGGGTTGTCTTCGAGCTGGAATTCCTGCCGACCGTGCTCGATCCGGAAATCCGCCACCCGTGCCTGAACATAGGTGACGAGGTTCGTCGCCGTGATCAATTCCAGCGCAAGGTCCGGTTTAATCCGCTTACGCAGTTTAAACAGCCTTCTCTTCGGGGGCGCCCAGGTATCCGGATTGACCCAAAAGCCTGGGCGCAGCCGCTGTTTCCCGGTACGGGTCTGCAGTATCAGCGTGGCCAGTTTCGGATCCATCCCGTAACCGGGCAGCTTGACGACTACCTGGGTGATTTGATCCCAGGGGATGTACCAGCCAGGGCGTAGAAATCGGAAGGCATCCGGCAGAGGCGAGGTATAGCGAATGCCCACCGGCGTCAAGGTCAGCTGCTCGAACCGGCTGGCGAGGTAAAAATAAAGTATGTACAGGGGCAGGCCGAGCAGGATCAGCAGGTTGAAAGTGGCATCCACGGGATCCTTCGCAAAGGCTTCATCATTCACTTTTGTAATGATGCTCTTGAAAAAGGCAATCAGGCCGTCTGTGCCGTGGCCATCCGACATTTCTTCAAAGACAAACCAGATGCCAAGCAGCGGCAGGACAATGGCGATGAACAGTATCAGCAGCAACCCGTTCCTCTGGTTCGTGTCTATTATGAATTGACGGTTTTTGAGGGTGATTTCTTCCGGCATGGTGGTCTGTCTATTACATTATCGTGGCTGGCTTCAGAAGTAAGTCAGTGAAAAATAACTGCATTGATATGTGGATGACAGGGTAAAAAAGGTGAGTGGGGAATTATAAATGTATAAAAAACCGGGGTAAGACCCTCGAGGCACTGACATACCCTCCGTGATCAAGCGTATATAAGCGCCTTTATGCAACTGCGTTGCAATCCCCTCATCCTCGCCTTCTCCCCAAAGGGGAGAAGGCATGAGGTGGGTCAGCAATGGGTCTGTCAACTATATTAATTTGATAATCACACACTGATGCCGTCAGGACTACTGCCCGGCAATAAGACGGTCCAGTTCGTTGAGGGCATTGGTGGACTTGTTCAGGCTGAAGGTTGCGATTGTCTGTCCCCAGGGCCAGCGAAGGAAGGTCACGTTCAGTTCCTTCCCCTCGCGCAACTGCTTTAACAGGATACCGTCGGCAATGACGCAGCCGGCGGCGTTGAGCGCACCGAGCTGCAGGGGCAGGTTACTGTCGACCTGCAGGCTGACACCTGTTACGGGATAGCCATGCCCGAATACACACACGGAGCGGACGTGTTTGGGTTCGCCCTTCAGCCAGGAGATCCACAGTATCGGGGCCGGGTGATGGGGATCTTCCCCACGGTACTCGGTGATCTTGCTGTAGGTCTCTGCCTTGCATTGCGTTAACAGGGTGAACTCCTCATAGATACAGTCCACGCGCCAGTTGCCAAACTGCACCTTGCGCTCGCGTACATCATTCCTTGCTTGTGGTGCCGTGCTTGCCGGGCGATCAACGCTGCTAGTGTCAGCGGGAAAATTAGCGCAGCCGGCGGCCAGCAGGGCCGTCATCAGCAGGATTGCAGGTAATTTCATGGTTCACTCCAGGGTGTCGAAATCGGGTTTATCCGGGACGGGGTGCGATTATTTAACATTTTTCGGATTCTATAAAGATGCCGGGGCATGTTTTTCTATATATTCCGCCAGGATCGCACCCATGCAATATAAACGGGTGTAGCTCAGACATATTATTCTGCGATGCACAACCGAATTGGCGATTGGATGGCCTGTCTTGAGAAAACTAATTTCCAGAAGAGGCTCAATACATTCCGTAAACAAACCATCATGGTCGTCCATTCGTTATGAGGTATTGAATAATGCCAGAGATACTGGCAGGGCATGGCCTGAGGCCAGCACGGCATTGCCGAAAGAGGAAGTTGTGCAGCAGGGCCTGACTGTATCAAATTTATCTACCGTCCCCTGTTTTCCCAAGCCCAAATACGAAATTGTTATTTAACTTGTGTATATGACTGGTAGTACCGTTCTATTGATCAAGATCAATAATAATCCCGAAATATGGACTATAGATTAGTTAACTAGACATGATAATCAATCCTGATTTGAATAACCATGATTGAAAAGGAGGGAAAAATGAAGAAGTTTCTCATTGGAATTGTATTCTTATTTGGGCTATCGAGTGTAAGTTCGTTTGCTCAAGACATTACAGTTGTCTTTGAAGGAAGCGACCCGCCGCTGGAGTTTGAGGCAGTTACCGTTGGATTCTCGTTGAGCAGTGAACTGAGACAGGGCAATATTGTAGGCCTCACTCAGCCGGAAGATCTCAAAATCACCAAACTTCTGGGTCCTGAGTCACCGGCTCTATTCTCGTTTGCCGCTGAGCAACATGGTACGCCGAAAGTCACCATTACAGTAAGTGGCGGAGAAGAACCAGTGGTGGTTGACCTCGAAGACGTGCGAATAACTCAGTTTCAGACCGAGACACTGACTGTTGGGGAACCGCAATTGGTCGAACTCATTTCTCTTGCTTATCGTGAAATTTGTCTCAGCTACGGTGATGGGAATACCGCATGCTGGGCAGCGCATGGGCCGAGGTAACTGACCGGAGTTCCGGGAACAGTATACTTAATTAACTTAACGCCCTACCGGTTTTCATGCCTGGTCACTCACGCCGGTGACCGGGTGTTATTCCATGTACTCTGGTCCCCTGACAAGCTAATAAATTGCCCGACCCGCGGGATCGAAAAAATACAATTGTGCGCTATCGAGCATCACGACCACGTCGTGATGCTCGACATACTGCAGGCCGCTTTGCCGCGCGACCAGCGTTTTGCCGCCTGACCAGGGGGCGGTGAAATAAACCAGTTGCTCGTGTCCCAGCGTTTCGACGCCGATAACCCGGGCGGGCAGGGCAGCGTCGGTCCCGCCGCCAAGGGTAACGGCCTCGGGGCGCAGGCCGACTATCAGGTCACGACCGGTGTGGGACGCCAGTGTGGCCGGCGCGACCACATTGGCATCACTCAGCGTGACCGTATGCTCACCGAACACGACCTGCACGCGGTTATCGGCTTTGGCCAGGCGCGCTGGAAACAGGTTCATGCCCGGATTACCGATGAATCCGGCCACAAAGCTATTGACCGGTTTTTCGTATAAACCCTGCGGTGTGTCCAGTTGCTGCAGGCGGCCCGCGTTCATGATGGCCACCCGCTCACCCAGGGTCATGGCCTCGACCTGATCATGCGTCACATACAATGTGGTCGTGCCCATCTTTTTCTGCAACGCGGCAATGTCGGCGCGGATGCTCACGCGCAGTCGGGCATCGAGATTGGACAGGGGCTCGTCCATCAGGAATACGCGGGGTTCACGTACGATGGCACGTCCCATGGCAACCCGTTGCCGCTGCCCGCCCGAGAGTTGTCCGGGTTTGCGTTCCAGCAGTGGCGTGAGTTCGAGCAGTGCGGCCGCCTGCTGTACGCGGCGTTCGGTGTCGGCACGTCCGCACTTCAGCATCTTCAGGGGAAATGCCAGGTTCTGGCGTACCGTCATATGCGGATACAGGGCATAGTTTTGAAACACCATGGCGATGTTGCGCAGTTGCGGCGCTATGTCATTGATGACTTCGCCATCGATCAGGATGTCGCCGGCCGTCACGGTTTCCAGGCCGGCGAGCAGGCGCAGGGCCGTGGATTTACCGCAACCGGACGATCCTACCAGCACCATGAATTCGCCGTCCTGTACCTGCAGGTCAAAATCGATCAGGGCCCGGGTGCCGTTCTCATAGGTCTTGGACACCCGCCGGAACTCAACCTGTGCCATGCGCCGACCCGCTTAGCCCTTGATCCCGGTGGCGACCACGCCACGCACGAACCAGCGTTGAAACAGCAGGAACACCAGCAGCACGGGGCTCACCATCATCACGCCAAAGGCGAAGATGTCACCCCACTGCAGCGGTGGGAGGCTGTGAAAGGTCGACACGGCCAGCGGCAGGGGTCGCACCGCTTCGCCACTGGTCACCATCAGGGGCCATAAAAAAGCGCCCCATTGCATCAGGAAGGTGAGGATGGTCACTGTGGCAAATACCGGCATGCTGTTCGGCACGATCACGCTGACAAAGGTCCGCAGGACACCGGCGCCGTCGATGCGGGCGGCCTCCTCCAGCTCCCGCGGCAGGCCGATAAAAAATGTGTAAAACAGGTAGATCGAGAACGCGTTCGCCACGAACGGCAGGATCTGCACGATATAGGTATCCCGCCAGCCAAACAGGGTGACCTGGTAGAACAGGGGCACGGCGATCGCTTCCAGCGGAACGATCATGACGGCGAGCACCAGGGCAAAGAGCCAGTCCCGGCCGGTCCATTGCAAGCGGGCAAAGGCATAGCCCGCCAGTGAGTTCACAATCAGGCCGGCCGCAACGATCATGCCGGTGATAAACAGCGAATTCAGCAGATAACGGCCAAAGCGGACCCGGGCAAACACGTCCGGATAATTCTGCCAGGTGAGGGTGTCCGGCACAAAGGCGCGCCAGCTGCCGGCTTGGGCCAGTACCTGCGCATCCGGCTTCAGGCTGCCGGCGATCATGAACAACAGGGGCGCGATGAACAGCAC
The DNA here is from genome assembly GCA_947258545.1 of uncultured Ectothiorhodospiraceae bacterium. Classification (GTDB taxonomy): domain Bacteria; phylum Pseudomonadota; class Gammaproteobacteria; order UBA9214; family UBA9214; genus CAMYJZ01. The sequence continues at coordinate 20,437 of CAMYJI010000030.1, read as the reverse complement.
TGCCGCGGCGAGCAACGCCGCGTAGCTTGCCAGCCTCAGACCGACGGCACGCGTGGTCACGGCAGCTCCCGGGTGTGTCTGGCCAGCCGGCGCTGCAACAGGGTGACCGCCAGCACTACCCCGAACAACACCACACACATGGCCGCGCCGCTGGCCACCTGTTGGCGGCCGAACGCGGCCTGCACCGCCTCGAACATGACCGTGGTCGTCGCGTTACGGGGGCCGCCGTGGGTCATGATCTGCACCTGGTCAAACAGGCGGAATGCCAGGATGGTCGTCACCAGGACGACGAAGATGAGGGTGTTGCGCAGTTGCGGCAGGGTGACGTGCACAAACGTCGCCAGACGGCCCGCCCCGTCGATGCGGGCGGCTTCATAGAGCTCATCCGGGATCGCCTGCAGTCCCGCCAGCAGGATCAGCATCTGAAAGCCGGTGCCCTGCCATATCGAGGTCAGCATGATGGCGGGGAGGGCGAGGTACGGGTCGTGCAGGAAATCCCTGGGCTCCCAGGCGCCCAAACTGAGGGTCGAGAGAAAATGATTCATCAGACCGTTGGGGCCGGGCGCATAGATCAGGATCCAGACCACCGCCACCAGCGACAGGGGAAACACCACCGGCATGAAAAACAGGGTGCGGAACAACACGCGGCCGTGCAGGCGCCGGTGTAACAGCAGGGCCAGTGCCAGCGCCAGGGCCGTTTGCAGGGGCACCACCAGTAGGGCGAACACGGTGTTGTTCAACAGGGCGCGCAGGAAGGCCGCGTCGGAAAAAATGCGCAGGAACTGATCAACACCGACAAACTCCACCGGCAGCGGCGAGCCCAGGCGCAGGTTGGTGAAGGCCAGAATCAGCGCCAGTAAAAAGGGAATGGCGACAAACACCAGCAGGCCGAACAGGGCTGGCGCGGCCAGCAACCAGCCTGTGAAACGTTGATGGTATGCCGGCATGTTAGTGATCAAGGAACCTCTGCTTCCTGTGTCATTGCGAGGAATAAAGTGACGAAGCAATCTTCAGGCAGCTGATTCTAACCATGAGATTGCCGTGCTGCGCTCGCAATGACAAGCACATTTCATTCAATCAACGCTGCCCTGATCCTGTGCCACGCTGAGCGGATAACCACGGTTGTCGCGAATGTCCCGGTCGATCACCTGCACCGCACGATCCAGCGCGGCCCTGACATCGTCGTTATCGCGGATATCGGCGAAGGCACGCCGGAAGGCGTTGCTGATGACCGGGTAGGCCGGTGTCTGCGGGCGTGGCACGGCATAGCCCTCGTTCAGTTGCACGGCAAACAGGTGCAGGGGGCCGTCTGCACGATACAGTTCGGACTGTTCGATCGCCGTCACTGTTGCCGGTACGGCACCGTTGGCGTTCGCCATGGCCAGCACCTGTTCGGGCTGCAGCAGGTATTCGAGGAAATCGGCGGCCGCGCGCGGGTGCTCGCAATAGCGGGTGATGCCCCACACCCAGGAACCCTGGCCGGTGCGGCTGCCCGTGCCGAAATCCGGCAGGGGCAGCATGACCAGGTCATCCCCCCAGGCCTTGCGGTAGCGTTGATACTCCCAGTGTCCCGCCCAGGACAGCGCGACCCGGCCGGTGGTAAAGGCCGCATCGTCCACGTTCGGGTCCACCCGGCCCTGGTTGATCCAGGCTTGCAGGCGCTGCATGGCGGACACGGCGGCGGGGCCGTTCATTACGTCCCGGGCCGACTGGTAATCCGCGCGGTTGATCAGGTCTCCACCCGCCGACTGGATCAGGGGTGAAAAGGCGTACGTGAACCATTCATCAGGGTAGTTGAACTTCAGGTCCAGGACAGCGCCATCCGGATCCACGCTGGCCAGGGCGTCGAGCAGGGCCGTGAATTGCGCCACCGGCCAGGCGTCTTGCGGGTGGCGGGGCAGGTCCTCGATCCCGGCCTGCTGCAACAGGCTGCGGCGTGCGAACAGGCCCAGGCCCGAATCGAAGGTACCGATGCCATAGAAGTGGTCGTGATAGCTGCCCTGCGTCCTGATCGATTGCAACAGGTCTGCCTGCAGATCGGTCGCGAGCAGGGTTTCCAGAGGAATCAGGTGCCCCTGCCAGACATAGTTATAGAGAAATGGCCCATCGAACTCGAGCACATCCGGCAGGTCACCGGCGATGGCCGCGGCCTGCACCTGCGCGTTATAGGAGCGCTCGGGAATAAAGGTCAGCCGGACCTGGGCGCCGGGCTGTTGCCGGTTGAACCGGTCGACCTGCTGTTGCAGCGTGGCGCGTTCGGCCGCCTGACCGGCGTGCGCCCACACCTCGAGGACAGTAACACCCGTGGCCGGCGCCGGCATCTCCTGGTCGCAGGCGGCCAACAGCCCCGTCAACAGAACGAGACCGAGCAAAGCCACTAACCGGGTTTCCTTGCACACATCCGCAGTTTAATCGGGCTGGATCAGTTTTGAAAATTTTACCCCTGTATTCTTGATCCATCGCGCCGCCCAGGCGCTATGGGTGCGGCAATAATCGTGGCCCCGGGGCCACTCCTGCAGGTGTCTATTCGGATGGGCCTATAGCGTGAGTAAATGGTAAATGGGGGACAGACCACGTTTTTGGGATCCGATTGACCCGTTTGTATTCGGAATACTGACATCCATCCCTGATCAAGCGTCAACCATCGCGCCTGTGAGGCGCTCCTACAAGCTGAAAAAGATCCCTGTAGGAGCGCCTCGCAGGCGCGATAGGGTTATCGACCGATCGCGCCGAGGACGGCGCTCCTACAGGATTTTTTTTCAGGCTATTCGAGCGGTCAACTGTCCATGATTGCGGCTCCAAGCCATACTCTGACAATGCACAGGCTCGATCTGTCTGCGTCTTATTCTGGCTGGAGTTTGTAACGCGGCAGGCAGTCCTTGATACGTTGTTCAATTGCCCCGGCAGCTTCGGCAGGTACTGCGCCGGTGGTCAGTGCGGTTAGCAGCAGGTCTTCTGGCAAGTCCGGTGTGTTTTGACCTTTTTTCATCGAGGCATTGAGTCGTTCGATCTGGTAGGCCATGCGTTCGGCCTGGTGTTCCTTCGGAGTTTCCAGTTCCAGCAAGACTTCCAGCTTGAGGCAGGCCGCCTGCTTGTCGGCAAGGTTCCTTGAGAGTGTTGTATCGTCGGGGCGGGTGAGTATCAGCATGAAACGCTGGTTCATTGCCTCTGCATTGGCACTGGTAAGCGCTGGCAGGCCATTCCATTCGGAGGTAACATTTCCCGTATCGATTGCGCTACCGGCCAGAATTTCCTGTTCCCACTGATTGCACAGCGCGGCGCGTTTGGCGAGGTTGTCCAGCTCGGAGGCATGGGCGCGTGACTTAGCGGCCTTGACAGCTTTGCGGAAGTGCTTCTGCGCTTCCTGCCAACGGCTGTTCAGCTTTTTTTCGTGCTTGCGTGGTATCCAGCCAATTTCCTCCCAGCGGCCCTGAATCCGGGCAAGTGTTGAGGTGTTGGCGAGCAGTTCCACGTCACCGGCTGTCGCGGTCTGTGCCAGTTCATCAATCAGGGCCTGCTTTCGATTCAGGTTTTCATTGCGTTCGGCATCCTGCTCCTTGCGCTCGGCATCGCGGCGCCGGTAGGTGATATCGCAGGCGGACTGAAAGCGTTTCCATAGCTTGTCTTCGAGGTTGCGCTTGCCAACGACCGTAATCTTCCACTGTTTCTTAAGCACCTCGAGCTGCTCAAGCGCATCATGCAGATTGGCCACCTCACCCAGTGCCTCGATATCAGAGATGAGTTTTTCGCGGATCTTGCAGGAGCGGGTGCGTTCGCGAGACAGGTAGTCTTCGAATTTCTCAATCGCCTCATCCAGTGCCCTGGCGACAGGCTTGCGGTGCCTGAAATCGACATTACCGATTTTGTAAAAATCGCGGCGCGCGTGGCTGATAAATTTATCGATGTCCCGCCAATCGGGCTGTTTCCAGTCAGTTGAGGCGAAGCGCGCATTCAGCTTGTCGATAAGGGCCTGACGCTGCCTGAGGTTATCTGCACGTTGTTTTTTCAGCTTTTCGAAATGTGCGACGCAGGGCTTGTAGGCTTCTTCGCAGGCCTGGTCGAATGTTTTCCAGAGTGCTTTGCCGGCATGGTCGCCGGATTTGTCCCAGGTATGCCATTGATCACGTGCCTTCTGTATGCGTTTGGCGAGTTTTTCCGGCGGCATGCCTTCGTCTTTCAGCAGCCTGACCTGGTCGATGAGGGCCTCTCTTGCCTGGGTCGTACCCCAGTGGCGCCAGGATTCGAGCTTGCGAAGCTGCGGGCGTACAATTTGTAGCCGTTTTTCGATGTCCTGCCAGCGCGGTTCGGAACGACCGGGGGTATTGCCCATGAGTGACAATATCCTGTTATTCGAGCGTTCCGCCTTCTGTAGTTCGTTATTCCTAAGCGCGGTTTCGAGTTCATCCAGCCACTTGAGCGCTTTTTCATAGTCGCGTTTGCGGCGCTCCACCTGTTTATGTATGCGTGTCCTCAGTGTTTCCAGTCCGGCATCGATCTTTGCATCCAGCTGACTGTCCGCTTCGGAATAACCATCATCACTAACAGGCTCGTCATTGTTGCTGCGCATGGCATCGAGTGCCTTGCGTACTTTTTTGGCGCGGGTTTCATCGATACCGTTAGAGGCCTCGTGCAAGGCAATGATTTCATCGAGAATGGCCTGGCGATTCCCGAGATTGACGGTATTTGTTTGTTTGCTCATAGGGGATGCAAGTGCGATCCGATACGTTTACTGAGTTGGCCTATTCAGAAACATGAAGAGTCAGGTGACATTATACTAAATCTTATTATGTATTCGTCCCTGTAATCGTTACTGCAGTCGCTAGTAGTGCCGCATCCAGTGTAAGACCAGGCCGGAGGATAAAGGAGACATTCTGGTATTTTATTGGAAAATCCCGGTGGGTGACAAAACCAGGATGTACCCATTTCATCGATACTGATTTATAGAAATTTGATCACGCCTGTGCCCGATTCAGCGCCGGGCATAAACGAGGCGCTCCTGCACAAGCGTTCCGTGTAACCGGGTTCAATCGGGTGACAGCATACTTTTTCGCTGCAAAGACAAGAATTTGGATTACGTATGCTGTTCCCGGAATAGCTCAGGTCTTGCGCGGCTCATCACTATGCGCACCCGGCCGTTTGCGCAATTCCAGGTAGAAAGCACCCACGATCCATACGATCGAGAGGACAACGCCCACCGTGGTCAGGGTATCCCAGTACATGGTATATCTCCTTCAGATGACAATGTTATAAACATCAGTAAAGTAGATAATACTAATATATAACCCTTTATCGGCACTCGCAGGAATTCCTTTAGGCTCCCACAGGCTGTCCCAGGAAGGTGGCTCTATCGGTAGGGTCAATGCAGGGGTAATTGGGGGTAGTCTTATCGCATTAAGGATCGCGCTTGCACCCGACTCCGCGCCGGGTATAAACGACGCGCTCCGCTTTAATTCGCTACAAGCAGGAAACGTGGGACATTCTTGTTTTCGTCTTATCACCCCTCATCTCAACCTGCTCCCTTCCCAAGGCGCAGGGTAAGAAATGAAAAAACCAGAATGCCGCCATTTCATTCTTATTCGGATAAACCGGATGCCAGCCGGTGGGCGTGCCGCGTGGTTTCGGGCAGGCGGAAACGGGTCGTGCAGCGCAAGGTGTAGTCGATTGCCGTCTCCAGGTTCACTCGATGGCCAATCGATACATACACCGGGCTGACACGGGCCCGTGTGCGAACGACGGCGCCGATCGTTTCATCCTTGTCCCGCAGGGGTACCCACTGGCCTTTGTCGGGTGGCAATGCATCATGGCTGCCAACCAGCCGTGACTTGGCAACCCCGATACAGGGAATACCGGTCAGCACGCCCAGATGGCAGGCCAGCCCGAAGCGGCGGGGATGGGCCAGGCCCTGACCGTCGCACAGAATAAGGTCCGGTATCCCGGCAAGCCGCTCCAGTGCCTCCAACACCGCGGGCAGTTCGCGAAACGACAGATAACCGGGGACGTAGGGAAAGCGCGTCGGGCTGCGGCTGATGGCCTGTGCTACCGGTTCCAGGCCGGGGAAGGCCAGCACGGCGACCGCGGCACGGGTGGTCCTGCCCTGGTCCTCGAAACCGACATCGACACCGGCCACGGTATTGACCGGCCCAAGTTCGTCCTCGCGTACAACCTGCGATCGCAATGCCTCCTGAATGGTGCGGGCCGAGGCGATATCGCTCGGCCACTCGATCACACTACCTGTTGCATTTCGCATGCATCCATTGTACGCGGGAAAATATAAACGGGCTCAGATCCTGGTTTCCTCTACTATTCAGGAATGATCAGGGTGTGACCGCATTGCTTGGACAGGAAACACACTCCTGTATTTCTCAATCAAGCATTGCCGGGCCGGCAAGGTTATATTATCTTTTAGGTTCTAATCACTTACTTTGCCGGAAAGCACGATTCGACAGCCCTCGCTTGCCTATCGTAGGGCGCTCCGCTACAGTCAGTGCAGGCTTCTTGTAACTTACTCTAAATGGTCTGGTTATGCCGCCAAGTCTTGCTGAATTTCGCACCCGCTTTCCAGCTGTAGCCGCACAGTCGAGTAACGACGATCTCAATGCGCTGCTAGGATCGATGACCAGGCTGGAAGTTGATCGTGGCGAGACGGTAATCAAAGATGGTGACAGGCCCGCTGCACTCTATTTCGTCATGGAAGGCACGCTACATTGTTTCCTGGAGAAAGAGGGCGTAAAAGCACAAATCGGCCAGATTATTCCTGGCCAGTTTATTGGAGAAGTTTCTATTCTCGATGACGGACCTGCAACAGCTACCGTTATTGCGGATAGTCAGTGCACCTTGTTCGAACTCGCCATTCCTGAATTTCAAGCGCTCGAAAAGACGAATCCTGTAATTGCCAGCACTTTATTACGAACCATAACAAAACTGCTTATTGACCGTTTGCGTTTATCGGATCAGTTGCTCTATGACATGTTTACCGATAAGGTGCAGCCTTCCATTGAAAGTTCTCCCTTGAATCACCGCGAACGGATTCTGCGTATTTATGAGCGTCTTTCGGGGTATGAAGGTGCCAAGCCATGAATTTCCATGAGTTTCTTCAAACGGTGCCTGAACTCGCGGGCCTTACCCACGAAGAGGCGACGACTCTTGAGCGATCGATGGTCGTAAAAGACTATCCGGATGATTTCGAATTCTTCAAGGAAAACAAGCCTGGTAAAGCCGTATACCTTATTATAAAAGGTGAAGTTGCTGTTACGCACGAGGAAGAAAGCGAGCGTGGCGTGCTTCAGATTACGCGTCTGCACGATGGCGAGTGGTTTGGGCTGATTTCGCTGATTGCTGATATCAAGCATGAGGCTTCCTGCAAAACCGTGGGACCGGTACAGGCCGCCTCGCTGCCACGCGAGGCATTCAGGTTGCTGTATGAAGCAAATGTGCCTATCGCACTGCATTTCCAGCGCATAGTCGCACGCCAGCTAACCCGGGATTATCGCGCCATTGCTGAGCTGCTTCGCCAGGTGATTTTCGCCGAAACCAAAGATGAAGCACAGGATGTCTTTAATAAAGTAATTACGCGATACAGGGGGCAGGAGCGGCGCAGTCAGGACAGGAGATCACCCCCGGTCTAACAAGTCACTGAGATCAAGATCCGGTCTCAGTAAGGGGCAGACAGCGTAAATAATATTCTGACCCGATTTCCTCAAAGCCGCTAATCGCGCCTGCGAAGCGCTCCCACGGCAGCGGTTGCTTCGAGCCTTCGAAAACCGGAGTCAGATCCCGGTTGTCGCTAACTTAGAAGAAACTAGTTTCTGATCCCTGCTGTCTTATGTTCTACCGGTCCGAGACAATCTTCGATCTGCTCTCGATGCAGGGTTTCATTTTCCTTGAGGGTGTTTATCAGGTGTTCAAGTTCAGCCTTGTGTTCCTTGATCACCGCCTGGGCGCGCTGCTCGGCTTGTAGCAACAGGGTCTGTACCGCATGATCCACGGCCTCGGCGGAGTGTTCGCTGTAGCGGCGCGGCTGTGCGATCTCCCGTCCCAGGAAGGGATGTTCCTCGCTCTCCCGCAAGTCCACCGGTCCGATCTCCTCAGACATGCCCCAGCGGCCCACCATGGCGCGGGCCAGTGTGGTGGCCTGCTGGATATCGTCATCGGCGCCGCTGCTCACCGTATCGAGCAGTGCCTTTTCGGCGGCACGTCCACCGAGGATGACGGCGAGCCTGTCCCGTAGATATTCCTCCGGCAGGGTATGACGTTCCTCTTCAGGCAGCTGCTGGGTACCGCCAAGGGCGCGTCCGCGTGGAATGATGGTCACCTTGTACAGGGGATCTGCGTGAGGCAGGAAATAGGCGACCAGCGTATGCCCCGCTTCATGGACGGCGAGACGATGCCGCTCTTCAGGCTGGATTGCCAGGGTGCGCACCGTGCCCAGCAGAAGCTTGTCGCGTGACTCCTCGAAGTCCTGCATCAGGACCTCGGCACCTTTCCTTCTGGCTGCGAGCATGGCCGCCTCGTTCACCAGGTTCTTGATATCCGCCCCGGAGAATCCTGGCGTACCGGCGGCGATTTTGTCGAGGTCGACATCGTCGGCAAGCGGCACCTTGCGGATATGGACCTTGAGAATGGCAACACGGTCCTGGCGATCCGGCAGATCCAGGACGACATGCCGGTCAAAGCGACCCGGCCTGAGCAGGGCAGGATCCAGGACATCCGGGCGATTGGTGGCCGCCAGTACGATCACGGCCTCGTGTCCGGAGAAACCGTCCAATTCCGCGAGGATCTGGTTCAGCGTCTGTTCGCGTTCATCATGGCCACCGCCCAGCCCGGTGCCGCGGGTACGTCCGACACTGTCCAGCTCGTCGACGAACACGATGCTGGGGGCGTTCTTCTTTGCCGCCTCGAACAGGTTGCGCACCCGTGCGGCACCGACACCGACAAAGACTTCAATGAATTCGGATCCGGAGATCGAGAAGAACGGCACCCCGGCTTCCCCGGCCAGTGCGCGCGCCAGCAGGGTCTTGCCAGTACCGGGTGCCCCCATCAGCAATACGCCACGCGGTGCTTCCGCACCGAGCTTCAGGAAGGCCTCGGGATGCTTGAGGAACTCAACCAGCTCGGTCACTTCCCGCTTGGCATTCTCCTGTCCGGCCACATCGTCAAAACTCACCTCCGGGACCTTCGCTTCCCTTGCCGGGGCCTCGAGAAACTTTTTCAGTTCCCCCGGCCCGCCCAGTCGTCCGCCCATCGCGCGCGACGCCCGATTGAACAACCAGTAGAAAAAAAGGATCAGGATGACCCATGGGAGAAATGACAGGAGAATAGTGTTACCGCGGCCCCGGTCCTCGTCAGCGATAAGGACTTTGACACCCTGCGCCTCGAGTAAAGGCAGCAGTGTTTCGTCGCCAAAGGACGGGATGCGTGTGCTGAATCGCCGCGCAACCTCGCCCTGTGGACCAATCTCTTCGGAGGAGTGGAGTGTCCCCTCGATGGTATGGCCCCGTAGCAGCAATTCATCCACGCGGCCCGTTCTGGCAAAATCCTTGAACTGGGTGTACGGAATTTCATAGCCCGGTTCACGGGTGGGTACCTGCTGAAAAGATAAATAAATCAGTGCCAGCATGAAAGCGAGCAGCACATAAGGTGCCCAAGGCGGGAACTGCACCTGTTTAGGGGGTCGATCGTTCATCTTCGCTACCAGGATTTCATACTGTATATCGTATCTGTCAAAGACGTGGCGTACCAACACTAATAAAACCGGGATATGATCCCGATTATCACTGATATTAAGGGAAACATGGATCTGACGCAGGTTTTTGTGTAGTTTATTTGCGCAGTAAATTCGCGATCATGCAGTTCGGGTGGGTGAAAAACCAGAATGTCTCCTTTTTTATTTTTTTGTCTGGCATCTTCCCGATACCGCGAAAATCGATGATACTTCGCCTGCCGGTGTCAAAATGGATTTGAGGAACGATTATGCAAAGCAATAATCTGGACCATGAACTTGAACGGATAGCCCAGGCGCGCCACCATGACCCATTCAGCGTGCTTGGCAAACACCACGAGCAAGATCTTGACCTGGTTCGCGTGTTTCTGCCGCAAGCGGATGAGGTCACGATTGTCGAAGGTAATGTCCGCCTGGAGCGTATTCCCGACACCGACCTGTTCGAATGGCGCGGCACGCCGGGAACCGTGCCCGATCGCTACCACCTGGTGTGGAGTGATTCGGCGCAACACGAGCACATCGTGCATGACCCCTACAGTTTCCCGCCACAACTCCGGGACTTCGATCTGCACCTTTTCAGCGAAGGCAGGCATCGCCATGCCTACCGCATCCTGGGTGCCCATGTACATGCAGTCGATGAGGTGACCGGTATCCTGTTTGCGGTTTGGGCGCCGAATGCGGAACGCGTCAGCGTGGTGGGTGAATTCAACCACTGGGACGGTCGACGGCATCCAATGCGGGTGCGCGGCGGCAGCGGTGTCTGGGAGCTGTTCATCCCCGACCTGGAACCCGGCAACCTCTACAAGTACGAGATTCGCAACCGGGAAAGCGGGGAAATCCTGCTGAAAACGGACCCCTACGCCCAGGCCTTCGAGGTGAGACCGAGCACGGCGTCGATCATTGCCTGTCCCACCCGCTACGGCTGGGGTGACCAGGTATGGATGGAGCAGCGGCCGTCACGCGACTGGCAACATACGCCCATGTCGGTCTACGAGGTGCACCTGGGCTCCTGGCAGCGCGGTCCGGAAGGCGAGTTTCTCGGCTACCGGCAACTGGCAGAAAGCCTGGTGAACTATGTCAGGGAAATGGGCTTCACACATATCGAACTGCTGCCTATCACCGAGCATCCCTACGATCCCTCCTGGGGCTACCAGGCCACTGGCTACTTCGCGCCGACCAGTCGCTACGGGACAGCCGACGACTTCCGATATTTTATCGACGTATGCCACCAGAATGATATCGGAGTGCTGCTCGACTGGGTGCCGGCGCATTTTCCCAAGGATGCGCATGGCCTCGCCAGGTTCGACGGCACCCCCCTCTACGAGCATGCCGACCCGCGGCTCGGTGAACATCTCGACTGGTCGACACTGATCTACAACTTCGGCCGCAACGAGGTTATGAACTTCCTGTTGTCCAGCGCCGTGTTCTGGCTGGAGGAAATGCACATCGACGGCCTGCGCGTGGATGCCGTGGCATCCATCCTCTATCTCGACTATTCGCGGGAAGAAGGTGAATGGGTCCCGAACAGGTACGGGGGCAGGGAGAACCTGGAGGCACTGGATTTCCTGCGTGAACTCAATGTCGTGATGCATGAAGAACAACCGGGCATTCTCATGGTTGCCGAAGAGTCGACGTCCTGGCCGCAGGTCAGCCGTCCCACCTGGACCGGCGGCCTGGGCTTCGACATGAAGTGGAACATGGGCTGGATGAACGACACGCTGGAATACATGAGCGAAGATCCGCTCTACCGGCGTTACCACCAGGGGAAACTGACCTTCAGCATGCTGTATGCCTTTACCGAGAACTTTATGCTGCCGTTTTCGCACGATGAAGTCGTGCATGGCAAGCAGTCGATGCTCAACAAGATGCCCGGTGACGAGTGGCAGCGCTTTGCCAACCTGCGGGCACTGTATACCTACATGTTCTGCCACCCGGGCAAGAAACTGCTGTTCATGGGAACGGAATTCGGTCAGGGGCAGGAATGGAACAGCACCCAGGTCCTCGACTGGTATGTGCTTGAGTACCCCTATCACCAGGGGGTGCAACGCCTCGTGAAGAACCTGAACGAACTCTACAGGGAACTGCCCGCATTGCACCATTACGAGTTCGACTGGCGCGGATTCGAATGGATTGACTGCAATGATGCAGATAATTCCGTACTCAGTTTCGTGCGCCGCAGCGACGATCAGTTTGTGGTTGTAGTGGTCAATCTCACCCCGCAGCCACACCATGGCTACCGTATCGGCGTACCGGAGGCCGGCCTGTACCGCGAGATATTCAATTCAGACTCGGAGTTCTACTCCGGCAGCAATATGGGTAATGCCGGCGGCACCCTGATCGCAGAAGAACTCCCCTGGATGGACAAGTCTTATTCCATCAGTCTAACCCTGCCACCGCTGGCGGCTGTCATTCTGCAGCCGGAACAGGATGTATGAATGGTGCCTCAACCGCTGTCTGGCCAGGACAGCCGTATCCGCTCGGTGCCAGTTGGGATGGTGAAGGTGTAAATTTCGCGCTGTTTTCCGAGCACGCGGAACGGGTGGAGCTGTGTCTGTTTGATCAGCGTGGCCGTCGCGAGACCGCCCGCATCCCCATGGAGTGGCAAACCGACCAGGTCTGGCATTGTTACCTGCCGGAAGCCAGACCGGGGCAGCTTTACGGATACCGGGTCCACGGTCCCTATGATCCACTCAAGGGCCACCGCTTCAATCCCAATAAACTTCTGGTCGACCCGTATGCCAAGGACATCGTCGGCCAGGTGCGCTGGAATGATGCACTGTTTGGCTACACGATAGGCGACAAGGCAGAAGACCTGCTTCCAGACCCCCGCAACAGCGCCCACGGTGTTCCCAAGTCACGGGTGATCGATACCGCTTTCACCTGGGGGGACGACCAGCCGCTACGCACGCCCTGGCATGAAACCGTCATCTATGAGCTGCATGTCAAGGGATTCACCATCCAGCATCCGGATGTCCCGCCGCCCTACAGGGGGACCTACGCCGGTCTGGCCACCGAACCGGTGATTCGGCGCCTCAAGCAGCTGGGCATCACCGCCGTGGAGCTCATGCCGGTACACAGTTTTATCAGCGACCGCCACTTGGTGGAGAACGGACTCAGTAATTACTGGGGCTACAATACCATCGGCTATTTTGCCCCGCACGCAGGCTATTCGGCCAGCGGGGATGTCAATGAGTTCAAGACCCTTGTAAAGCGACTGCATTCCAATGGCATCGAGGTCATTCTGGACGTGGTCTACAACCATACGGTGGAAGGCAACCATATGGGCCCGACGCTGTGCTTCCGCGGCATCGATAATGTTGCCTATTACCGCCTGGTCGCCGACCAGCCGCGCTACTACATGGACTACACCGGCTGTGGAAACAGCCTGAACATGATGCATCCGCGGGTGTTGCAGCTGATCATGGACAGCCTGCGTTACTGGGTGCAGGAGATGCACGTCGACGGCTTCCGCTTTGATCTGGCCCCCACTCTCGCACGTGAGCAGCACGCAGTTGACCGTTTCGGCGCGTTTCTGGATATCGTTCATCAGGACCCGGTGCTTTCGCAGGTGAAACTGATCGCCGAACCCTGGGACCTGGGAGAAGGCGGTTATCAGGTCGGCAACTTCCCGATCGGATGGACCGAGTGGAACAGCCGCTATCGGGACAGCATGCGCGCCTACTGGAAGGGGGATGGCAGCCTCATCGGTGAGCTGGCATACCGTATGACCGGTTCCAGTGACCTGTATGAGCAGAGTGGTAGACGCCCTTATGCGAGCATCAATTTCGTTACCTGCCATGACGGCTTCACGCTGACCGATCTGGTCAGTTACAACGACAAACATAATATCGAAAACCTGGAAGACAACCGCGACGGAGAGAACAACAACCTGAGCTGGAACATGGGTGAGGAAGGCGCCGTCACCAGGAACCAGAACATAAACAACGCCCGCAGACAGCAGAAACGCAACTTTCTTACCACGCTGCTGCTTTCCCAGGGTGTGCCCATGCTGCTGGCGGGCGACGAAATCGGGCGTACCCAGAACGGTAACAATAATGCCTATTGCCAGGACAATGAGATCAGCTGGATCGACTGGGATATCGACAGTCACGATCGCGCATTTATGGAGTTCGTGTGCAGTGTTATTCGCTTGAGAAAAAACCATCCGGTGTTCCGTCGGCGACATTTCTTCCAGGGGCGGCACATCAAGGGTGCGAACGTCAAGGATATCCTGTGGCTGCGGCCGGATGGTGAGGAAATGACAGACAGGGAATGGGATATGTACCACGCACGCTGCCTGGGCTTGCTTTTGCATGGCGATGCCATTGAGGAGCACGATGAACGCGGTGGCAGAATCAATGACGATACCTACCTGTTGTTGCTCAACGCCGATGCGAAACCGGTCGCGTTTCGAATGCCGGGGCATGTGGGTATTGCCCGCTGGGGTGTCGAAATTGACACCTGCTATGTGGACGGAAAACGCCCTGACCGCCGTACCTTCAAAACCGCTGAAAGCTATCCCCTGCAGGGCCGTTCCACAACGTTGCTGCGAATTATGAAGGGCTCACGCTAGGTTGGAAAAAGGAAAATTCAGGCAGACTAATCGCGCATCCACTCAAAGCGTTGTGCCGATCGCGACCACTCATCCCAGTCGTGCATATATTGTGTCAGTACCTCGCGGATCTGACTCTCCGACATCGGCCCGGTGGCTGCATAGAGTGTATGGCCTTCGGGTGAGAAGAACATGTGAGACGGTATGAGACGTCCGTACTGATTTCCGTAGCGTAAACCGGACGGTGTATCCTGGGCGTTTCCTGGTCACTCTCCCCGTTGAGTAGCAAATATTGTGTGCGCGTGATCACAAATTACACCCCTGGACATCCCGGGTTGGCCACCCTTCACAACAGGGATTAATGAATAATGTGACCTGTTCAAGCTAATGGTACTGGCACCGGTTCCGGTGCGCCACACACCCAAAATATTAAAGAGAACAGGAGGATGCAACAACCCTGGTATTGCCTTAAGTCGTGCACAGAATGTCCTCGGCTGTTTCGAATCACGGTATTCACCCATATGGCGGCTGTGATGGAGTCGTCAAAATAATCCCTTGACAGATCGGGGATGCTGGTTAAGAATTAGGGAAAATTGGGACATAATTCCCAATATCAAGGAGGACACCCTATGAAACAGCGTCATCAACTCAGTATCCTGGCGTTTGCTCTACTCCAGGCCGCCTGCGGCGGCGGTGGGGGTGGCAGCAACGTTACGTCCTCCCCGGCAGGGACATCGATTATCGGATCCGTACCCGGGACCTTGATTGAAGCGTTCGGTGACAACGGCTCGTACTATGTCGTCCAATCGAACGACAACGGAACGGCGCAGCATCCGTTCGAGCTCGACATACCACCCGGCCTCGGTATTCGCCTCGTCATGATTACAGGAGAAGGGACCGCCGATGAAGTGATTACACCTATTGGATTCCGCGATTCAACAGGTAATATACGGACCCGTCTGGCGCTCGGCGAGGGAGATGTGGTCGATCTCGGGCATGTCCCGTTGTTCATGGGCAGAAATGCTGCAGCCATGGACGACCTTGACAACGACGGCGTGCTCGACCGTCCTATGGTGCTCGATGACGTGGGGGCACAGAACCCTTTGAGCCAATCCGACGTTGATGAAGATGGCGTCGACGACTGGAATGATGATGACCACGGTGGGTACCAGTACGATAGCAGTACCAGAGATCCACAAGATGATGATGAGGACGGCATCCCCAATGTCTACGATCATGATCATGCAGGCCGGGAAGATGACAGCGACAGCGATGGTTTACCTGACCACATCGATGCGAATCCGCATAATGATGAGGACCACGATAATGATGGTCTCGATGATGATTGCGACGGGGACGGGTACAACGACGAGGACCGGGACCACGACGGCTTCCATGACGATGACGATGACCGCGACGGGTTCCACGACGACGATTTAGATCATGACGGGCGTCATGACGACGAGGATGACGACACGGGTACCTGTCCGACGCCGACAACGACCACGACAGGCCAGACAACCACGACGACGACATCTCAGACGACTACTACGACGGCACCCCAGACGACAAGCACGACGACAGGCGCCTCGACGACCACAACAACAGGTGCCTCGACGACAAGTACGACGATGGGTGCTCCGACGACGACCACGACGACGGGTGCCTCGACGACAAGCACGACGACGGGTGCCACCACCACGACCACGACGACTGCGGCCCCATCGACGACCACGACGACGCTAGTGCCAATCGGTAGTTTCGCGGCCGGTCAGGCACAGTATGATGCTGAATGCAGTGATTGCCATGGGGCGGGATCACACGACACGAGCAACGGTGTTAAAAACCTCAAGGGTACAGGCAGCAAATTGGTGCCGGTCCTTGGTGACATCGCATTCATGAACAACATCGTGCTGTCAAGCCAGGAGATCCTTGATCTTCGAGCCTTCCTTGACAGCCCGTTGATATAACAGCAAGCCATCGGCAACTGGCCCCGGGGGCTTCCCGGGGCCTGCTTCACTATTTAATGCGGGGATAGCTTGCTTGTTACCCATGCCTAGCAAGAATTGCCATTGGTGCAGCGCTGGTTTGTATAGCTATTTATGCTTGATCAACCGAACTAAAAGATACGACCGAAGTGGCAAATTATTTTTCTGGGCATGCCGATCAGATAAAGAAAGCCGATTATCCAATGTTTCATGTTGAATTTACAATAAAGGCGCCAGATAGCTGGAGGCACACCAGCCTTTTCCATGAGTTTGGGTATTCACATAGTACCAATCGTCAACCTCGTTAATATATTCGACCTTTGAGCCAACTTTCAGAGTTGTGATTGGTGTGGTGTTTAATGATGCAGAAGGCCTTAGGTTTAACATTGCCTGCACTGAATGTGTTGGAGTAAATACCCCGGCCGTATCAGGTATCGTGTGGGCTGCACCCGAAGCAGTCGGTTCCATGGTATCGAATGCAGACTTGGCGCCAGTATATACAGGCTTATTTTGTTGGGTGGCGGTTACGAGTTTATTCTCAATAGCAGTAATGGAATCAGCCAGGACCAGAACGCGCGTGAATTTAACTTCCAGGTTGGTGATTTTATCGGCTAGTAACTCCATACGCTCATTTAGATGATCGAGGTCAAGACCAGGCTCCTGGAAATCGGATGAATGGGGCTGTGTCCCGGTAACTTGTCCTGCCTGCGCAGCTTCCGCTGTCTTCAGCGCTATCATACTGCTGTCATCTGGCGTCCGATCTGGTTTCGCCCACCAAGCCATGACAACGATTGCGATAATCGCAGCAGTCCCCCCAAAAAACAAAAACCTATCATTACTTTTGGTCAGATGTTGCGCGAACTTTGCAATAGTGAGAGTTGGCTTACGGCCGACCGAGCTGAATTCGGTTGCAACCTGAGGATATTCCTGCAATCTCTTTTGTTGCCGCCTTGCCTGCCCCATTTTTTGTTTGACTCGTTCCATAAGCCTTTTGCCCCCTATCTGTCGTATGCAGCGAACGCTGAATATAAGTTGCCTTGCTTATATGAAAGACTGACACCCAACCAATTTAATACTCCACATCTCCACTACACTTGTTCCTATTTAGGAAAGCAGGAACTGCGCTGGCCATTTTTTGTGGTGGTCTTTTAGCTCACAATTGGCTCTATATTTATACGCCAGAAGGATAATACCCTTCTGAATGTAAGGCAATGTTAAATTTGTTTTTTCAGCGCATGACAACGACGCTAGAATCGTGCCCTTGAGTCAAGGTTTGCTTGCGGCGTGTACGTGTATATAACGACGGCCACAGCCAGTTGGCCCTGTATGTCGCATTTGAGTCAAATGCAGAGTTCAGAGAGATATTCAATTAGTTGCCGAATGGATATTCGGACACGATCCTTTAGAGATAGATATTGCTCGTGTCTCAAGTCGACTCATGTAAGTATTTACCCGTATAGATCAGTGCTTGATTGATACCTTCGGACAGAGGTAGGACCTGCACAATGTATTGAAAAATAAGAAAAAGAACGAAAACCCGGAACGGATATATTATTACTCAAAGACAAGTAGCTTGAGGTGTCCGAGTGAGGGCGTCTTATCCGGTGTTTGTGATAAGACTGTCAATCTCCCGGAGAGCGATTGAGCCAGCTGGCAAACGTGTACGCCACCCCCGCCAACGCCAGAATGATTCCGTATTCACAAATTAGCGCCATCAGATCACCGTTATGCACACCATACGTCCTTAGTAAACGGTAAGCCGCGAGCTGAAAATTTCTTATATCTGCAGACCCCGTCCAGTGTTTGTTGTACAGGTGGTACGAGAGAACTATGCAATACCCCCGCCAATCCTGTGAGCAGGATAATTCTTTGAGCAATATTCATGTTCTGCCTCCCTCGGCACCCAGTAACCATTTAAGGGTGTGGTTCCAGAATACTTGGAAAATCCGCATTGCCAGGATAATGCCAACTGACACATTTCTATCGCTGAAGCGCGGTATGAATTGCAGATAATTTGTCATAGATACGAAATAATAATAACCAAATCTCAAATACGACACGAACGAATAATGTCCCAACAATAAGGGGCACCCACCCAACTTGCTGTCCATCCAGGATCAACCGTATGCTGAAGTAAATGCATGCAAATGCAGCTGGCCAGAACAGCACCTGTAATAATACGGGTGCGACCATTTTTCTAAACAATATATAGTCTCTCATCTGTCTATCTCCTTTCGCTGAGGACGGAATCGTTTGATGGAGAATTCAGAAAAATATCAGCCTGCACTCTGGCAGAAGAGTTCGTGGATAAGTTATGAACAACACTGTGTGGAGTTTCCGGGGAAAGTAGGGTATGGGTTATTATTGGAGCGCCTTGCTGGCGCGATGATTTTTTAATTAGTAGTCTTCTTCAGGTTCCACCCGTTCAGCAGCGACATAAGGGATCGTGTGATAGTGACTGGCTGGCTGACTACAGATGGGACAGTGGTCGGCGGGACGTTCAACCAGGGTAGACCCGCAGGTCTGGCAAACATGATAGTCCACGTATTCCCCTTCGATATGGGCTATCAGAAACTTGAACCATTTATTCGCGGCATCCTGCATGCGGCCCAGCAGTTTTCGATGCTGCTTCTCCGCCTCCCAGGCCCAGGTCAGGTTATCGATAGCCGCCTGGTGGTTTTCGGGCTTAATGCGCGCCAGGAGGGCCGGGTACCTGTGGTCGATCTCGTCGGCCTCGACCCCGGTGGCCTGCAGGATGTTGGACCGGGTACTTTCCACCGGCCGGGGCTGCAGCGGTTTCCGGGGTATTCCGATACCAAGTTTGTCGAGTATGCGTTTGAAGTTGCGTGCATGAATGGCCTCGGAGGCGGCCAGGGATTTGAACAGGTAGGCGCTGTTGGGATAACCGTCCGCCAGGGCCTTGTCTGAAAATTTGGTGTAGGAAACGTGTGCCTCTACCTCGTCCTGGTAACGGTCCTGCAGAGCCTGTACAGTCTCGGGATAGTCTGCCGCAACGCAAACAGTGACTCCCGGGGCCAGCAACAACACCCCGATCAGTAACACGTTCAGGACATCCCGAAACCTGGTTGCATTTGCCATGGAAGCCATCTCCGCCTAATTGGGGGACAGTATCCTTGTTTTGCAATAAAGATCGCGCCTGTAAGGCGCTCCTACGCGCAAAACTGGATCAGATCCCGGTTATATCTAATATTAGAAGAAAATAGGCGCTGACCCCAATTTTTCGAGATGACGCGCACTCACTCAGCGGCCCGCAGGGGCGATGGTAAATTTACTGCACCGGCTCTATCCGCGATGCCCTGGAAGGCTTGGGCTACGAGGTGCGTGTCCAGGATTTTGAGAGCCAGGGCCGGACACCTCATAACCTCGAGGTTGAACTGCCTGGTGATCCTGCGCCTCAGAAGATCATTGTCCTGGGCGCGCACTATGATTCCATAGCCGGCACGCATGGGGCTAATGACAACGCCTCGGGTGTCGCCAGCCCTGCAGGAGATTACACGGTTGCTGGCCGGCAATATATATGCGCGCAGCGTGCGCATCGTGACCGTTACCAATGAAGAGCCACCATTCTTCTACAGTGATGAGATGGGAAGTAAGCTGTATGCTGCCCGCTCGCGCCAGTGTAGGGAACAGATTAAGGCCATGCTCGCGGTGGAGACGATCGGTTGTTATACCGATCAACCGGCGAGCCAGCAGTATCCCTTTCCGTTCTGCTTCTTATACCCGGATACCGGGAATTTCATCGGCTTCGTCGGCAATCACTCTTCCCGGCGCCTGGTCTGCCATGCGGTCGGCGCGTTCCGTGCAGGGACGGCATCTCCCTCGGAAGGCGTGGCGGCCCCGGGCTGGACGATGGGTGTGCACTGGTCGGACCACTGGTCCTTCTGGCAGGCAGGTTACCCCGCCATCATGATTGCGGACACGGCGCTTTTTTGTTATCCGCACTACCACGCGGCGACGGACACACCGGAGAAGCTTGTTTGTCCGAGCCTGGCGCGGGTCACTAGAGGATTGTCAGACGTCGTCGTGGGGCTCGCCGGGAAATGAGAATCACTGGGGTCTGATCCACTGCTGTCCCACAAATATTCATATTAAACATAACTGCCGGTTGTTCAATGCAGTCAATGCTGGCGGATCGCCGCGTAGTAGCGCCATAAGATC
>CAMYJI010000029.1 GCA_947258545.1 uncultured Ectothiorhodospiraceae bacterium | reverse complement strand
CCTCGATCGCACGGCCATCACCCCCCGGTCACCGGCGGAAACCAGGCCACTTCATCGCCATCACTGACCGGGGCATCCGGCCTGACCACTTCCTGGTTGACGGCCGCGTGCAATCGGTGGTCGGAGAGGGTAGCGTCCCAGACTTCGTCGCGGGACTGCAGCCAGCGGGCCAGCGACGCCACATCGGTAATTCCGTCGGGCAGATCCAGCTGTTCATCCCCCACGCCCAGGGTCTCGCGCAGGCTGGCGAAGTAGCGTAACCGAATCATCTCAGTGCTATCCCGCGGCGTTCCACTCGCCACTGCGCCCGCCCGACTTGTGCAGCAGGCGCAGGCCCTCGATCACCATACCGCGGTCCACCGCCTTGCACATGTCATAGATGGTCAGCGCGGTGACCGAAGCCGCCGTCAGCGCCTCCATCTCCACACCGGTCGCACCGGTGAGTTCGCAGCGGGTCACAATGTGCACGCGATTGGTATCCCGATCCAGACTGATATCGACGTCGATAGCGGTCAGCAGCAGGGGGTGGCACAGGGGAATCAGGTCGGCGCAGCGCTTGGCCGCCTGGATGCCGGCGACGCGCGCGACCGTCAGGACATCGCCCTTCTTGTGGCCGCCGCTCTCGATCATCTGCAGGGTATCGGCCTGCATGCGCACGAAGGCCTCGGCACGCGCCTCGCGCCGGGTCTCCGGCTTGTCGCTGACATTGACCATGCGGGCATTACCCTGCGCATCGAGGTGGCTGAGTTTGCTCACCGTGCCCACTCCGAAAACGGCAGGAACCTGACCGTGTCACCGGTGCAGACCCGGGTCGCCTCCGGTATCTCCACCAGGCCGTCGGCCCAGGCCACGGAGCTCAGCACATCCGAGCCCTGGCGCGGATAGGTCTCGGCGACGGGTTCGCCGGCCGGTTCATGAGTGAGGCGCACGCGCACGTATTCACATCGCTGCTTCGACTGGTAATCGAAACCGGCCTGTACCGGCCAGGATACAGGTGTCGTTTGTCTGCACCCCTGCGTGTGTTGAATAAAGGGCCGGGCAAACAACAGGAAGGTGACAAAGGTCGAGACCGGGTTACCCGGCAGGCCGATGAACGGCACGTTGCCGATGCGGCCGAAGGCCAGGGGTTTCCCCGGTTTCATGCGGATGCGCCACAAGTCCAGTTCACCTACGGCCTGCAGTGCGGTTTTGATGTGATCCTCTTCACCCACCGAGACCCCGCCGGTGGTGACCACCAGGTCGGCCTGCCCGGCCGCGGCCAGCAAGGTCTGGCGGGTGGTCTCGTAGTCGTCTTTAATGGTGCCCAGGTCAATGACCTCGCAGCCCTGCGCCCGCAGCAGGGCGCTCAACTGGTAACGGTTGCTGTTATAGATCTGGCCGGGCGCCAGTGGCTGACCCGGCTCGACAATCTCATCCCCGGTGGAAAAGATGGCGGCCCGGAGCCGGCGGTAGACTGCGACCTCGCCGAATCCGACCGAGGCCGCCAGGCCAAGGTGTGCGGCCTGCAGCCGTGTGCCGGATTCGAGCACCATGTTGTCACGTTTGATGTCATTGCCACGCGGGCGAATGTTGGCGCCGCTCGCGGCCGTCTGTTCGAGGATGACCCGGTCGCCCTCGACGCGGCAGAATTCCTGCATCACCACGGTGTCGGCCCCTGCCGGCAGCGGGGCGCCGGTGAAGATGCGGGCCGCGGTGCCCGCCTGCAGTTCGGTGCCGGTGCTGCCGGCCGGGATGCGCTGGGCAATGACCAGGCCTTCGGACTGCGCGCGATCCATATCGCGGCTGTGCAGGGCATAGCCGTCCATGGCGCTGTTGTCGAAGCCGGGGACATCGAGGGGTGAGCGCAGGTCCTCGGCCAGCACCCGGCCGCCGGCGTGCATCAGCGGGACGCGCTCGGGGTCGGCCAGCGGCTGTGCCTTTGTCAGCAGGGCCGCCACGGCTTCCTCGACGCTCAACAGGGCGGGTTGGTGATCGAAACAGGGATCGGCGGCCGGATCAGGCATCTTCAGGATTCCGTCAGGCGCGGCATCAGCTCGACCATGTTGCAGGGTCGGTTGCGGTAGTCGAGTTGCGGTCCGATGATTTCGTCCCAGCCGGTACGGCAGGCACCGGTGGAGCCGGGCAGGCAAAAGATATAGGTGCCATTGGCGACACCCCCGAGTGCCCGCGAGGCCACGGTCGAAGTCTTGATATCCCGGTAGGACAACCAGCGGAACAGCTCACCGATGCCCTCGAGCTCCTTGTCGAGCAGCGGGCGAATGGCCTCGGGGGTGCTGTCCCGGCCGGTCATGCCGGTGCCGCCGGTGGTGATGATGACATCGATCCCCGGATCGGCGATCCAGCGCGAGACGACTTCACGCAGCCGGTAGATGTCATCGGGTGCAATCAGCTTCTCGGCGAGGGCATGACCGGCCCCGTTCAGGCGCTCCACCAGCGCCAGGCCGTCCCGCTCAGTCTTGTCTCCCACGGCCTGTATGCTCCTTGTCGGTCGGTGTGTCTGAATCAGGAGAATGGTAGAGCAAGCAGCCCGGTTTCACTACCGCCCGCGTCGGGCCACGATCCATGGGGTGCCGGTCTGGCCCCTGGCGGTTGTGAAATGCAGGTACTATCGGGGTTTATGGCGCTGACCCGGATCATCAATAAAATAGAAATACGCTTAAAAACAAGCGCTTGTAAAAGATCAGGTATCTGTCAGAAAAACCTGCCCGGCACCGGGGTATAACGACCCGGCTGCCCGTCAAATGCGGTTCTCTTGATTCAGGTCAAGTCGGCTGACCCCGCGCGCGCACAAAATTGGTGCATCCTTGGTGGTCTGCACTGTCATTGTGAACCAAATCAACCGATCCCAATTTCTTCGCGGTGACTTCACCGGCCGTTCACGGCCGATCCGCCCGCCCTGGTCTCTGGACGAAGTCGAATTCGTGGAGCGCTGCAGCCGTTGCGGGGACTGCATCCGTGCCTGTCCCCAGCACATCCTGGACACGGGTCGCGGTGGCTTCCCGCATGTGGATTTTTCCCCGGGTGAGTGCCTGTTCTGCGGCGAGTGTGTACAGGCCTGTACACCGGGTGTGCTGGCCGGGTGGTCGCCGCAAGGGGACGGTCCCGCACCCTGGTCGGTGCGGGCGCGCATCGGTGACCGCTGTCTGGCCCTGCGCGGTGTGGAATGCCGCAGTTGCGCAGACCAGTGCGAAACGGCGGCCATCCGTTTCCGCCTGGTCGCCGGTGGCGTGGCGCAGCCGTTGCTGGAGCGGGCGGCGTGCAATGGCTGCGGTGCCTGCTACAGCGTCTGCCTGTCGCAGGCGATCGAACTTGACGAATCACCTTCAAATTAGGGGTATGCAGTTATGAATATCAGCGGTGTTCTGGTCCGGTCACGCCCGGAAAATATCAATGCCGTGACCTCGCGGCTCGAGGCACTGGACGGTGTCGAGGTGCATGGCGCCAATCCCGACGGGCGCCTGGTGGTGACCGTGGAAGAAGCCGGTGACCGTGCCATGGCCGACACCGTTGTCAGGATGCAGGACCTGCCGGGTGTGATATCTGCATCCATGATCTATCACCAGTATGAAGAAGAACCGGATTTATAGGAGGCTTTGTGATGAAACTGACCCGACGTGAATTCATCAAGACCAATGCCATTGCAGCGACTGCAACGGCGGCGGGCATCACCTTACCCGGCGCCAACACCGCCATGGCAACGGCCGCCCAGTCCATGGACGAAATCCGCTGGGACAAGGCGCCCTGCCGGTTCTGCGGAACCGGCTGCAGTGTGCTGGTCGGAACCAAGGACGGGCGCGTGGTCGCGACCCAGGGCGATCCGGACGCGCCCGTGAATCGCGGGCTTAACTGCATCAAGGGCTATTTCCTGTCCAAGATCATGTACGGTAAGGACCGCCTGACCAAGCCGTTATTGCGAATGACGAACGGCAAGTATGACAAGGAAGGTGAGTTTACCGAGATCAGCTGGGACCAGGCCTTCGACATCATGGCCGAGAAGTGGAAGGCGGCCATCAGCAAGGACCTGAAACGCAACAAGGGCAAGCCACCCGAGGAGATCACCTCCAGTGTCGGCATGTTCGGCTCCGGTCAATGGACGGTATGGGAGGGCTACGCCGCCTCCAAGCTGTACAAGGCCGGCTTCCGTTCCAATAACCTCGATCCCAATGCGCGCCACTGCATGGCCTCCGCGGTGGGTGCCTTCATTCGCGGCTTCGGTGCCGATGAGCCCATGGGCTGCTACGACGACCTCGAGCATGCCGATGCCTTCGTGCTCTGGGGTGCCAACATGGCCGAGATGCACCCGATCCTCTGGTCGCGCCTGACCGACACGCGCCTCACCAAGAAGGGTTGCGAGGTGCACGTGTTGTCAACCTTCGAGCACCGTTGCTTCGAACTGGGCGATAACAACATGGTGTTCACCCCGCAGACCGACCTGGCGATCCTGAATTACATCGCCAACTATATTATTCAGAACAAGGCTTACAACCAGGACTTCATCGACAAGCACGTCAAATTCACCAGGACGCCGACCGACATCGGCTACGGCTTGCGACCCGAACACCCGCTGGAGCAGAAGGCGGCCAACGCCGGCAAGGGCAAGCTGTCCGAGATCAGTTTCGAGGAATATGCCAAGTCGGTGGAGCCCTACACGCTGGAGTATGTGTCCAAACTCTCGGGCGTACCCGAGGATCAGCTGGAGCGGCTGGCAAAGGTCTATGCCGATCCCGACAAGAAGGTCAGCTCCTTCTGGACCATGGGCTTCAACCAGCACACCCGCGGCGTCTGGGTAAATGGTCTGACGTACAACGTGCACCTGTTGATGGGCAAGATCTCCGAGCCCGGAAACAGCCCGTTTTCACTGACCGGGCAGCCCTCCGCCTGTGGTACGGCGCGCGAGGTCGGTACCTTTGCCCATCGCCTGCCCGCCGACCTGGTGGTCAAGAAGAAGGCGCACCGGGATTTCACCGAACAGGTATGGAAACTGCCGGAAGGCACCATCCCCGGCAAGGTCGGCTATCACGCCGTGTTGCAGAACCGCATGCTGAAGGACGGCAAGCTGAATGCCTACTGGGTGATGTGCAACAACAACATGCAGGCGGCAGCCAACATGAACGAGGAGACCTACCCGGGTTACCGCAACCCGGATAACTTCATCGTGGTGTCCGACCCCTATCCCACGGTCACGGCACAGGCGGCCGACCTGATCCTGCCCACCGCCATGTGGACGGAAAAGGAGGGTGCCTACGGCAATGCCGAGCGCCGCACCCAGTTCTGGCGCCAACAGGTCAAGGCGCCGGGCGAGGCGAAGTCGGATGTCTGGCAACTGGTGGAATTCTCCAAGCGCTTCAAGGCCGAAGAGGTATGGCCGGAAGAGCTGCTGGCGAAGAAACCGGAATACCGCGGCAAGACCCTGTACGACATCCTCTACCGTAACGGGCAAGTGGACAAGCACGCCAAACAGAAAGTGACCGACGTGGCCGGCCATGTCTATGACAACGACGAGATGGAAGATTTCGGCTTCTACCTGCAGAAGGGCCTGTTCGAGGAATACCGCATCTTCGGGACCAAGGGTCCGAAGAAGGGCCATGATCTGGGTGAATTCGATGTCTATCACCAGACGCGTGGCCTGCGCTGGCCGGTGGTCAACGGCAAGGAGACGCTGTGGCGTTACCGCGAGGGCTATGACCCCTTCGTCAAGGCGGGCGAGAGCGTGCGTTTTTACGGTTTCCCGGATGGTCGGGCCAAGATCATTACCGCGCCCTATGAACCGCCGGCCGAGACACCCGACAAGGAGTTCGACCTGTGGATGTCCACGGGCCGGGTACTGGAACACTGGCATTCGGGTTCCATGACCCGGCGTGTGCCGGAGCTTTACCGTGCCTTCCCGGATGCGGTGATCTATATGCACCCGGATGATGCCAAGGCGCGCGGTCTGCGCCGCGGCCTGCCTGCCAAGGTGGTGAGCCGGCGTGGCGAGATTGTTGCGCGTGTCGAGACCCGGGGACGCAACCGGGTGCCCCAGGGGCTGATCTTCGTGCCCTGGTTCGATGCCAGTCGCCTGATCAACAAGGTCACCCTGGACGCCACCGATCCCCTGTCCAAGGAAACGGACTACAAGAAGTGCGCGGTCAAGGTGGTCAAGGCCTGAGGTCAGTCCCCCATGGCAGTAACCGGCAAACCCAGGCGCAGGGCACCGACACGGGCCGGACGCCGCCAGTTTCTGGCGGGCGTGGCCCGAACCGCCGGGGGCGTCGCCCTGCTCGGCCTGGGCGTGGGCCTGTACAGCCGCCAGGCCGCTTCGTTGCCGGCAGATTCCATCCGGCCGCCCGGGGCCTTGCCGGAGGATGAATTTCTCGGGGCCTGTATCCGTTGCGGCCTGTGCGTGCGCGATTGTCCCTACGACACCCTGAAGCTGGGTGAACTGGGCGAGGCGGTGGCCACAGGCACGCCGTACTTCGTCGCGCGCGACATACCCTGCGAGATGTGCGACGACATTCCCTGTGTAAAGGCCTGTCCGACCGGGGCGCTGGACCCGGCGTTGACCGACATCGATGAGGCCCGCATGGGACTCGCGGTGCTGGTCGACCAGGAGACCTGTATCGCCTTCCAGGGGCTGCGCTGCGAGGTCTGCTTCAATGTCTGCCCGGTACGGGGCGATGCCATTACCCTGGAGATGCGTCACAACGACCGTTCCGGCAAGCACGCGCGCTTCATTCCACAGGTGCATTCCGGCGCCTGCACCGGCTGCGGCAAATGCGAGCGTGCCTGCATCCTGGAAGAGGCCGCCATCAAGGTGATGCCCATCCGCCTGGCCAAGGGCGAGCTGGGCCATCACTACCGGCTTGGCTGGCAGGAGAAGCAGAAGGCCGGCGAAAGCCTGGTCGCGCCCGACGCGCCGCACCGTTACAACCTGCCGGAGGGCCAGCGCTACGACCACGGCGGCGAAGGGCTGATCTTCGAGGCGCCCGCCAGCGAGACACCCTTCGGAGACTCCGCCCTGGAAACCCTGAACCACGCGGGCGGGAAACCGTAATGGCCGTTAGTCTGCATCCCGGTGCCGATGCCGTTGCCAGCAAGGGCTGGATCGGTGCGTACAAGTGGTTGTTGCTGAGACGCCTCAGCCAGTTGTCGGTACTGCTGCTGTTCCTGGCCGGTCCCTGGTTCGGCCTCTGGATCGTCAAGGGCAATCTCAGCGCCAGCATGACCCTGGACGTGCTGCCCCTGACCGATCCCTATGTCCTGCTGCAGACCCTGTTCAGTGGTCACCTGCCGGAAATGACGGCCATCAGCGGTGCCCTGATCGTGCTGGCCTTTTACCTGCTGGTAGGTGGCCGGGTCTACTGTGCCTGGGTGTGTCCGGTCAACCCGGTCACTGATCTGGCGCACTGGCTGCGCGAACGGCTGGGCATCAAGGGCGGCACCCAGCTGTCACGCCAGACCCGCTACTGGATTCTCGCTGCGACCCTGTTGCTGGCTGTGGTGACCGGCACGGTCGCCTGGGAGCTGGTCAATCCCGTGTCCATGTTGCATCGCGGGCTGATATTCGGAATGGGATTTGGCTGGGCCATTATCCTGTCGGTCTTCCTGCTCGATCTGTTCGTCAGCCGCCGTGCCTGGTGCGGTCACCTGTGCCCCATGGGTGCCTTCTACAGCCTGCTGGGTCACGTCACCCCTTTACGGGTCAGTGCCCGCGCCCGCGAGCACTGCAATGACTGCATGGACTGCTATGCCGTGTGCCCCGAGCCCCAGGTCATTCCCCCGGCCCTCAAGGGCGCCGACAAGGGAATCGGACCGGTCATTCGCTCGGCCAACTGTACCAACTGCGGGCGTTGCATCGATGTCTGCAGCGAAAATGTATTTGAATTCGCCTTACGTTTTAAAGATAAATCCGGCGGTCTGAAAAACAAGCCGCTGCCCCACAAGATGGAGGTAATGTCATGATCAAGCAACTTCGGAGAACACTGGCCCTGGTGCTGGGCACGGCGATGCTGTTTTCGCAGTTTGCGCTTGCTGAAAATATCGCATCCCTGCGCGGCCACAGCACGGCCGATGAAGATTCGCAAGTGCCGTTGCAGAAAAACTGGCAGCGCGACCGTGACCCGATGCTGCGAGATTACGTACAGCAACCACCGTTGATTCCCCACAAGATCACGGGATACAAGATCAATCTCAAGTTCAACAAGTGCCTGACCTGTCACAGCTGGGCCAACTACAAGGAAGCCCGCGCCACCAAGATCAGCCAGACCCATTTCGAGGACCGCGACAAGAACGTACTGGCCAATGTCTCGGCACGCCGTTATTTCTGCACCCAGTGTCATGTGCCACAGGTCGATGCGCCACCGCTGATCGAGAACACCTTCAAGCCGATTCAGGCGATTACAGGCAATTAACGGGCGAACGGAGCAGGGACAAGACAATGGATGACAAACAAACCAAAGAATGCACGGGCTTCATCTGCAAGATCTGGGGCCTGCTGAACCGGCCGCACGCTCGCTATTCGCTGGGCGTGCTGCTGATAGTGGGCTTTGTCGCCGGAATTATCTTCTGGGGCGGCTTCAACTGGGCCATGGAGGCGACCAACAACGAGGAGTTCTGCATCTCCTGTCACGAGATGGAGGATTATGTCTACCAGGAATACAAGGAGACAGTTCATTACACCAACCGCACCGGCGTGCGCGCGACCTGCCCGGACTGCCATGTGCCCAAGGAGTGGCATCACAAGGTGATCCGCAAGATCAGGGCGACCAACGAGTTGTTCCACAAGGCCATGGGCAGTATCAATACGCCGGAGAAGTTCGAGGCCAAGCGGCTCAAGCTGGCCCGCAATGTCTGGAAATCGATGCAGAAGACCGACTCGCGCGAATGCCGCAACTGCCATGACTTCGACTCCATGGATTACCCTTCACAGGGGCGCCGTGCCGTGGCACAGCACTCGGTCGGCCTGGAAGAGGGACAGACCTGCATCGACTGTCACAAGGGTGTTGCCCATTCCCTGCCGGATATGCACGAAGAGGATCCCACCGTGGTGGTGGGCGAGCTCTGATCCGCGATCAGATATGCCTGCGTCCGATTAAGCGCCGGGCCTGAACGCGGCGCGCCTGCTGGTTGTTCCGGCATGTGTAGGAGCGGCCTCCTGGCCGCGATAGCGCCGGAGGACGGCGCTCCTACAGCCGCGAATCGCGCCGGGGGACGGCGCTCCTGCAGCCGTTGGTTGAGGTGGATCAGGGTTGCAGCCCTGTTTATCAGGCATAATAAGTGCATGCACAGGAACCAGTCGAAACCGGGCTCACTGATCGACCCCTTCGGGCGCAGGGTGGAGTACGTGCGCCTGTCGGTTACCGACAAGTGCAACCTGCGTTGTTTCTATTGCCTGCCGGAGGGTTTCAAGGGCTTCGAAGAGCCCGGCCACTGGTTGCGCTTCGATGAAATCGAGCGCGTGGTCGGCGCCTTTGCCGAACTGGGCGTGCGCCGGGTACGCATCACCGGCGGTGAACCCCTGGTACGCAAGGGTCTGCCGCATCTCGTCGGGCGCCTCGCCGACCTGCCTGGTGTGGATGACCTGTCCCTCAGCACCAATGCCACCCTGTTGGCGCGCCACGCGCAGTCCTTGCAACAGGCCGGCATTACCCGCATCAACGTCAGCCTGGACAGTCTGCGCCCCGAACGCTTCAAGGAGATTACCGGTGGCCGGTTGGCACCGGTGCTGGAAGGGCTGATGGCGGCAAAGGCCGCCGGGTTCGCGCCCATCAAGCTCAACATGCTCGCCCTCAGGGGGATCAACGACGACGAGTTCGAGGCCATGGTCGAGTTCTGTCTCGAGCACGGCTTTACCCTGCGTTTCATCGAGACCATGCCGGTGGGCAGTACCGGCCGTCACGCGAGTGAACATTACCTTGATCTGCAGGTGGTCAAGCAGCGCCTGGCACAACGCTTCGAACTGATCCCGGGTGTGATGCCGGGGGGTGGACCGGCGCGTTATGTCCGGGTCCGGGGGACCGACCTGCGCATCGGTTTCATCACGCCAATCTCGCAGCATTTCTGCGAGACCTGCAACCGGGTGCGGCTGGCGGTCGATGGCACGCTCTACCTGTGCCTGGGTCAGGACCATAAATATGAATTGCGACCGCTGCTGCGGCAGGGGATCAGTGATGCCGGCCTGAAGGAGGCCATCCTGGAGGCACTGACGCTCAAGCCGGAACGTCACGAGTTTAAGGAGCATCCCGGCCAGGTGGTGCGCTTCATGAGCATGACCGGCGGGTAGCAATTCAGGCAAGGTTTGATCCTCGTCATTATGAGCATGACCGGCGGGTAGCAATTCAGACAAGGTTTGATCCTCGTCATTGCGAGGAGCGGAGCGACGAAGCAATCCGCAACTCATTGATCGTACTGTCTAGAGATTGCTTCGCTATGCTCGCAATGACGTGATTTATCGATTAATCAGAGGTGCCTTGGGTGCTGTTACTTGATCCTTCGATTTCACTCTGGTTGCTGCTGTTTGTGGCCATCGCGGCGGTGTTGTATTCCTCGGTGGGACACGGCGGCGCCTCCGGCTATCTTGCGGCCATGGCCTTGTTCGGGCTGGAGCCGGCGATGATGAAGCCGGCGGCACTGACCATGAATATCTTCGTGACCGTGCTGGTGCTGTGGCGTATCTCCGGAGCCGGCCCGTTCAACTGGCGCCTGTTCATGCCGTTTGCGCTGGCCTCGGTTCCCATGGCGTTTATCGGTGGCGCCTATACCATCAACTCCAGCGCCTACCGCATCATGGTCGGACTTGCGCTGCTGCTGGCGATGTGGCGCTTGCTCTGGGAAGGTGATGACAGTGACCGCATCCGGGCGCCTGTGCTGTGGGTCGCACTGCCGGTCGGTGCCCTACTCGGGCTGGTGTCGGGCCTGACCGGCGTGGGTGGCGGGATCTTTCTCAGTCCGTTATTGCTGCTGTTTCACTGGTCCAGTATGCGCGGCGCTGTGGCTATCGCCGCGGCCTTCATCCTGCTGAATTCCATTGCAGGACTGGCCGGCTATGCCAGCACGGCAACGGCCTGGCCGGTCGGTATCCCGGTGCTGGTGGTCACGGCCATGCTGGGAGGCCTGATCGGGGCGGAGCTCGGCGCGCGCCGCTTGGCGCCGGTGCGTCTGCGCAAGGTGCTGGCCGTGGTGCTGGCGGTTGCCGGCGCCAAGATGATCGCCACCGCCTGATCAGCGACCACTTTCACAACCACGGACCCATGCAGATGCCCGATCATAGCGTTAGTACCGCGCCGCTGTTTCCGCGGCTGTTGTCATTCCCGTTTGCCGCGATACCCGGGAGAGTGCACAGCACGGCAATTGTTGCAGTTCTGAACCGGATATTTACCAACGCCATGGATGAGGGCGAACTGGATTTTCTGCGCGGCCGCGCGGTACACATCCATGTCCAGGACATGCGCCTGGTGTTTTGCATCAGCCTGTCCGGGGACAAGCTGGTGGCGACGCAAACGGAAGTCATGCCGGACCTCTCAATCACGGGTACACTGCATTCCTTCATGCTGCTGGCCGCGCGCCGTGAGGATAGCGATACCCTGTTTTTCCAGCGCCGGCTGCACATGGAAGGCGACACGGAACTGGGTCTGGAGGTGAAGAACTTCCTTGACGGAATGGATATGGACTCGGATTGGCTGTCGCGACAACTGGAGGCCGCGGTACAGAGGGCACTGCCCGTCTACGAACGCATGTTGAAATAGCCTGGTTTCAGGGGATCCTATTCCACCCCGGGCTGCGGGCCTGCCGGTCTCATGTGGCAGATATGCGCTGGTAATAGCGTAGCCGGTAGAGTTGTCGCGAATGTTCCGCGTCGTTATCGAATCCCGAACGGTCATGCAGGACATTATTGCTGACAAGTCCCTGGCCGGGTTGCAGCGTCGCGCGATATATATAGGGTGTAGGCGATTCCATGAAGTTATTCAAGGCCTGCACGGCGGCCTGTGTCAGCGGGTCCGGGAGCCATTCGATGTTGCGGCGGCGAGCGGTGTAACGCATATGCAGGCTACCGTCCGGCAGGACAGAGAACACCGGGCCGCTGCGTGCGGGGCGCAATTCCCAGCCATTCTCAATATTGGACGGTAGGGTCATGGCATCCTTTGCCATCAGGGCCTGGATGTAATCAGGGTTGGTATCACGCAGGTGTATATAGGCGATTTCATGATCAAGCAGCGCGTTTTCGCCGCCCCTGGCGCCTGCTGTAACACAATGCAGCAGCAATGCCCCGATCTGATGCACCTGCGTGTTGTAATAACCGTCGGTATGCCAGTGAATGGGCCGGTTGGTGTAGGGAATGTAGCCACCGCGCCACTCGCCTTCCGCAACCTGCAAGGTCGTAATGCCATCGTCATCGGCGCCCCTGTTGTGGTCCAGGGCAGTCAGGCCGAACTGTGCCCCCAGCAATCGCGGAATTTCCTTGTCGGGGTCATTACCGGTGGGACCGGCATAGACGGCCATGTTGGCCTTGCGGCAGCGGCTGTGGATGGCCTCGAATTCCGGCTTGCTTAACTGGCGCGGATCATTGACCTCGACGATCAATTGATCGACCCGGTCAGGGTAATTCTCCAGTTTCCGGTCACGCCATGCCTCATAGTCGGAGGCATTGTCGAGGTCGAATGGATTGCCCCGGTTTAACTCCCTGCCTGGAAAAGATGTATTTCTGTTCATTGCATACCTCCGATTGCAGCTTGTCCGCAGATTTCCATGCCGGCTTGTCCATGCCAGTAGCCGTCACAGGCGCCGACCGGCATGAATTTTCCGAGGACAGCCCCGGCTTCAGCTGTATCGGCCTCGTTGTGCAGGCAGGCATGGAAGGTCTCGATAATGGCCTCCGTGTGTTGTGACTGTGGACTGATCCGCAGCACATCCACGCCCAATCCCGTCAGGTCGCCAAGTTCGCCAATCAGGTTGACGGTCCGTGCCGACTGGGTCTGGATGCCGTTCAGCACCAGGAAC
Organism: uncultured Ectothiorhodospiraceae bacterium; assembly: GCA_947258545.1. Lineage (GTDB taxonomy): Bacteria > Pseudomonadota > Gammaproteobacteria > UBA9214 > UBA9214 > CAMYJZ01. The sequence goes on along the minus strand of CAMYJI010000029.1, from coordinate 20,344 downwards.
GGTTCATCCTCGCGGGTTGAAAGCAGCAGGCCATCGGGGTAATCGAGGCAGCGGAACTGGCAATCGTCCTTGGGCAGATTTTGGGCGCGTGCCGTGAAGCAGCGTGCCGAGAATGCCAGCGGCAGCCGCCCGTAGACAAATACCTCGGTTTCCACATCGGGCGGTCGGTCTTGCTGAATATCCGCCAGGGTAGCGCGCGAAAGTTCCAGTGGCAGCACCCAGCGCTGCAGGCCAAGACCGGCCAGTACGGACAGAGTGCGGGCGTTGTAGATATTGACTGCCGGGCCGGTTACAAAAGGACGGGTGCCGGAAAGCAACTGGACCGCTGACATGTCATTGGCCTCGATCAGAAAACCCTGCTCTTCACACAAGCGGCGCAGGGCGCCGAGCTCGGACCCCGCTTCCAGCAGGCTGAGACTGGAAAGTACCACCTGCTTACCGGCGGCCTGCAAGTGTGCACCCAGTTCCAGCCATTCCCGGAATTTCAGGGTCCGGCGTTTCGAGCACACGGTTTCGCCGAGATAGACGATGTCCACAGGGGCCGCGGCAATACGCTCGTAAAACCCGAGCAGGATTTCGCGCGGCCAGTAATAAAGGACAGGGCCCAGTGAGAGTTTGGGGGTGTTGGTTTCCATGGAGCTTGATTCAATCATATTGATGCCAAATTATGTGAAGTCGTAAAACGGGCGAAGCTTCCACAACCCTGCTCACGTTCCTTGCCTGCATGGCCCAGGCCAGCCTCTCGACCGGTTCCCGGTCTCACCTTCTCCCTGTAGGCAAAGCACCAGGTTTTCCTGTTGCGCATTCGGCACTGTTGTATACCTGTAGGAGCGCCTCGCAGGCGCGATTCTTTTTGAGTGTGTATCGCGCCTGTACCCGATTAAGCGCCGGGCATAAACGAGGCACTCCTACAGTTTTCATGTAAATTATCAGGAAGCTCTGTAGGCTAAGCGAAGCGCGCCCGACACCGGGTGGCTGGTAATCCTAGTCAAGTACATCGCTTCGCCTCCTTGCCCATCTGCTGCCAGTGTGCGTCGGTTGCCGATGGAGTTGTCCCTGGATTTATTGCCATGGCCGGTGATAGGCGCCCAGCGTAGTCTGGTTGCCTTCGGAAACCCTGGCCAGTTCGGTAAGCCAGGCCTCGCGGGGCCGGTAGCTATCCGGGTCCTGCTGGCAGGCATCGAGTGCCGTGCGCCAGACCTGTGCCACCCTGGCCACATAGGCCGGGCTGCGTTGCCGTCCCTCAATCTTTATGGCCTCGATCCCAATGGCCTGGAGATCCGGCAACAGGGCCATGGTATTAAGGCTGGTGGGCTCCTCGATGGCGTAATAGGTATTCCCGCCGACCTGGAAACGACCCTTGCACAGGGTCGGGTAGCCGGCGGGTTCGTTGCTGCCATAGCGATCGATCAACACGCCGTTGAGTCGTGACTCCATCCCCTTAGCGGTCTCCTGCCATTGCACCGCGTTGGCGGGTGAGCAGGCACCGAAGCTGTTGGGTGAGCGGCCGGTGACGTAGGAGGACAACAGGCAGCGCCCCTCGACCATGACGCACAGGCTGCCGAAGCCGAACACCTCGAGTGGCACCGGGCTGTTCGCCGCCACCTGGCGTACCTGGCTGATGGAAAGAACGCGTGGCAACACAGCGCGCTGGATATTGAAATGCTCGTGGTAAAAGCGGATCGCCTCATCGGTAGTGGCGGAGCCCTGTACAGAGAGGTGCAGCCGCAGTTGCGGCCACTGCCGGGACGCATAGTCCATGACACCTATGTCGGCCAGTATCAGGGCATCGATGCCGAACTCGGCAGCCTTGTCCACCGAGGCCTGCCAGCGCAGCCAGCCGGACGGTTGCGGATAGGTGTTGATCGCAACGAATACCTTCGCGCCACGCTCGTGGGCATAACGAATGCCCGTGCGGGCGCGTTTGTCATCGAAATTCAGTCCCGCGAAGTGACGCGCGTTGGTGTCATCACGGAAACCGATATAAACGGCGTTGGCGCCTTTATCGACCGCCGCCTTCAGTGAGGGCAGGTTGCCTGCCGGGCAGACGAGTTCCATTGGTGAGGCTCCTTGGGGATGGCTGCAGGCCGGGAAGGGCTGGATGTCTGATGGTGCGTGTGCAATGCGGCGCTTATGCGGTTGATCACCCGCCATTTCTCTGCGCACCAGTCGGGGGCAAGCAGGATTTTCCGGGAGGCCGTGCCGGTGACACGGTGGTAGATCACGTCCGGCGGGGTTTGCAGAATGAGATGTGTCGCTGTGGCGACGTACTCATCCAGGCCAAGGGGTCGGTATTCTCCACGCCGCCATTCATTGGCCAGCCGGGTGCCCTTCACCACATGCAGGGGGTGGAGTTTCAGGCCGTCCACGCCGAGTTCCAGAACGCGTTCGAGGGTGATTTCGCAGTGCCTGTGCGTCTCGCCCGGCAGTCCGACGATGAGATGGGTACACACCTGCAGTCCACGCGCCCGCGCATTGAGGACCGCTGTTCTGTATGCAGAGAATCCGTGCCCGCGGTTCACTCGCCTGAGCGATTCGTCAAAGGCAGATTGCAGTCCCAGTTCCAGCCAGACCTCATGACCCTGCTGCTGGTAACCGGCAAGCAGATCCAGTACCGGCTCGGGAACACAGTCCGGGCGGGTGCCCACGGAAAGGCCGATCACATCCGGTTCGGCCAGCACCTGGTCGTAGAGTTGCCTGAGCCGACTGATTTCCGAGTAGGTATTGGTGTAGGCCTGGAAGTAGGCCAGGTACTTTTGCGCCCGGGTGCGCTTGCGTATGACCCCCCGGCCGGCGGCAATCTGTTCAGTCAGTGCCACTGGCTTGCGTCCATTAGGGCTGAAAGACACATTGTTGCAGAAGCTACAGCCACCCCGGCCGATACTGCCGTCACGATTGGGGCAGGTGAAGTCCGCGTCGATGGCGATCTTGTGGATGCGCTCGCCATAACGGCGCAGCATCGCCTGACCAAAGGTGTTGACGTAATCTGACAGTGTCACTTTCCGATCGCCGTAGCCGGTATCAGTGCCTGAATCCGGCATCCGGTTTTGACGGGAGGGTCACTACCAGAGCTTATCCGCTGCTAATCAGGGAGTCCGGGAATGTTGCGGGAATCAGTGCCTGGAGAAAGGGAACATATTCAGGCAGTCCTCTGAGACCGTTATTGATCTGGATCAATTGTGCGGTGATAAAGACTGAGTCTAAGCTGGTGGTGCAGTCCGCCGTGGCCGTCCGGCCGCACAGCCCTGGACACATCAGCGGTTTCCTAGAGGTCGAGCAGTAGCTTCAGCGGTTTGCGCATGCCGGCGATCTTGCAGGCCTGCTGGCCGTAACCATAGGGAAAGAGCCGGTAGAGGTAACGGCGGGTTGCCGTTTCCTTACCGTGTTTTTCACGCAGCGACCTCAGCAGGGTGCGCAGTTCGGGAACGGGATCGCGTTGCTCGTAATAATCACGTACGAAATGGACGATCTCGAGGCGTTCATCGATTAGCTCCATCTTTTCCTGTTGCGCAATATGCTCTGCCACTGTCATGGACCAGTCACCCGGGTCCAGCATGTAGCCCTCGTTGTCGGTCTCGATGACGTTGCCGTTGATTTGAAAACTCATGGTGTGTCTCCGTGTGTAATTTTTACCATATTCATGTAGGAGCGCCTCGCAGGCGCGACAGGTTGAATGAAATCTCGCCTGCGAGGCGCTCCTACAATATTTATAGAAATCACCAAATTCGTAGGTCGGATTAGCGCCAGCGTAATCCGACGCTGTACCTGTCGGGTTACAGCGCTGCGCGCTTAATCCTGCATAGATGTTCACGTTCACGATTTTATCTTTCCGTGTGTTTCCGTGGCGATTTTTGAATCGCGCCTGAGAGGCGCTCCTACAATATTTTTATAAATCACCAGGAAGACCTTGTCATGGTCCCGCCGCCGTTTTCAACCACGCCTGGATGAAAGCGGCAATAGCCTCTGGGTCGTTGATATCCAGGAATGGCAGGTCACCGGTGTTTAAGCTGTGGTCCGCGGCAACGGCAATGATGCTGGCATCCTCCGGGAACAGCAGTGGCTTACCGGGTCCAGCCCGGTACAGCTCGATCTTGGGAAACGGCATATGGCGAAAGCCTTCGACCAGTACCAGGTCGATGCTGTCATGGTCGAGGCTGTCAACCAGTGTGCCCAGGTCCGGGTCATCCATGCCGGCTGTTTCGGTGATCAGTGCCCGGCGCTGGCTGGAGGCCACCAGCACCTGTCGGGCACCGGCCTTGCGCAGTTCGTAGCTGTCCTTGCCGGGGATGTCGATGTCGAAGTCATGGTGTGCGTGCTTGATCAGGGCCGTCCGGATTCCACGGTTTGCCAGCAGGGGTATCAGCCTGACCAGCAGGGTGGTCTTGCCGGTGCCGCTGAAGGCCGCAAAGCCGAGGATCGCGGTCATGTGCGGAAATTCGCCGGGAACAGCAGGCGTCCCGGGTAATCCGCCTGCAACAGGCAGCCATCGACCAGGCGCGCGTAGTCCTCGCGCACCCCGCGCAGCAGGATCATGCCGGAGAGGGCGAGTCCCGGCAGTAACAGCAGTGCGATGAGCGGGAGGTGGGTTTTCTGCAGCAGCGTCGCCGCCAACGGCAGCAGGTACAAAGGCCAGCTGAACAGCGCCCCGCGCAGGCCGTGCTTGATACCCAGAATAACCCTCGCGATACCGCGACGGAGGCGTTGTCGCGGGGAGTTATACAGTGCCAGGAACACCCCGCGCTCGAACTCGTTGCGGATGTCGGACAGGCGTTTGTATGCGGTTGAGTTCATATACAATAACTGGAGGAGCGCCTCGCAGGCGCGACCCGGTTATATGAAATCGCGTCTGCGAGGCGCTCCTACAAATCACGTTACACGTATTTATTATTCCGTGTCGTTATGTTTGTTTCCGTGGCTATTCATTGGTGTGCGCGGCGGACCTCTGCAAGATCGCGCCTGCGAGGCGCTCCTACAATAGATATAAATATTCGTAGGTCGGATTAGCACCAGCGTAATCCGACGCTGTGCCTGTCAGGTTACAGCGTCGTACGCTTAACCCTACATATCTGTTTCGTTCCACGAATGAATATCTCCATGTAATTCCGTGGCGATTATTGTATCGCGCCGGTAGCCGATTTAGCGCCGGGCATAAACGCGGTGCTCCGACATCGATAAATGGATCACCTTTGCCAATCGCGCCTGCGAGGCGCTCCTACACCAATTTATAAACACTTAATGGCACTCTGGCAGCACGCCGACCTGGGGCATTTCGGCCAGGCCGGTTTCGCGGGCGTGCTGCTCGAAGCCATGGTTGCGCCAGAAGAACGACCCGGGCATGGTGGTGGGGATCACCAGCGCGTAGAACAATGCACGTCCGATCAGGGAGGTCGTCAAAATGACCAGTGCGGCAGTCACCCACAAGATAACGGCGGCTGCGCCCTCGGGATTCCCCAGGGTAAGCCATAATAAAAGGAGCATGGCCACACCCAGACCGATGTTACGCGCCTGATAGGTATTGCCGAAGGTGGTGCACTGCTCGTGATGGGAGGCCTGACCTTCGCCGTCGCCACGCTGCAGGTCACGGGCATGGACGTAGAGGCCAACGGCCTCCAGCGCCAGGCCCAGCAGCATGACCCAGGCGAGCGTATCGGCCGCTGCGGTCCATGGCTGGTCCTGCGCGTCTTGTGCCAAGGCAAAGGCGAGGATCACGAGCAGCGGCCCCAGCACCAGCATGTTGCCGTAGAAGGAGGTCAGCACCTGCCAGTGGTTCCAGAACGGCCGCGCCGGTATGCGGTAGATACTGTACATGAAATACAGTGCGGCCAGCCCCGAGAGCACGGCGCCCCAACCGGTGAACGCGGTCAGTCCGCTGGTGAGTGCGGGCGGCAGCCAGGTAAACAGCATGGGCAGGCCCGTCAGCAGGGCGTAGGCGCCGAGGAAGTTGTAGAACACGGCGATGCCCGCCACTTCCCGGCTCACCGGCGAGTGGCGCAGGTTGTTGAAGGCGCGGTAGAAACGGTGCGGGCGTCCGAGGTGCAGGGTCGACATCACCAGCGCCAGGGTCTGAATGCCGATCAGCCCGAACAGCAGCAGCGGCCGGGCGACCGGGTGGCGGTCCATGTCCAGGATCTCGATTCCGAGTAGCGGACCCAGGAACAGGGTGATGAAGGCCCCGATGACGGCCTGTGATACCAGGGTGAACACCACCAGCGGGTCCTCGCGGGTGCGGAGTTTGTTCAGGTTCCACGACCGCGTGCGCCGGCCGCTATCGACCCGGGGTTTGTACAGCGCCGCTTCGGCCTGGTCTTCCCGCTCATAGCGCAGCGGCATACTGTCCGGGCGGGTCATCTCGCGCGGCAGGCTACGGGTCTGCTGGAATCGGATGTTCGGGTGGGTGATGTCCGGTGTCGGAAAGCCGGGGATGCGGGTCTCCAGCTGGTCGCGGTGTTCCGGGGTGGTTTCCATGATGCCGAAGTCCAGGGCGCCGGCCAGGCAGGCGGCGGCGCAGGCCGGTTTCAAGCCGACCTCCAGGCGGTCCACGCACATGTTGCACTTGGAGACGTGACCGGCCGCGGTATCGAGTTGCGGGGCGTTGTAGGGGCACACCCAGGTGCAGTAGCCGCAGCCGAAGCAGATGTCCGGGTCCTGCAACACGGCACCGTACTCGGCGAACTTGGTATAGGCGCGCGTCGGGCAGCCCTTCAGGCACACCGGGTCATCGCAGTGATTGCAGGCCATGGAGATGTTGAGGCGCTGATAGGCCGGGTACGTTCCGCCCTCGACATAGCCGACCGAGCGGAACGCGATGTGCGCCGGCAAGTCGTTCTTCTCCGAGCAGGCCGCCTCGCAGGCGTGACAGGAAATGCAGTTGTCGGCGTTGAAATAGAAGCCGTGCTGCTTGTAGCGGTCGGGGTTGTCTGAGATGCCGTTGTCGCCATTGATGTTGAGCGACTGGCCGCGCAATTCATGGCCTACCGGTACCGTCTCGATGGGTGTCCCGTAGTGGTTGGTTACAGGGTGATCGACCTGCGGGACAAAGGCATAGGCCGGTTCGTTGGGGCGCGGTTCAAACATGACAAAATTCGTTCATTGAACACCTGTAGGTGTGCCTCGCAGGCGGGACAGGACATTGCGTCCATCCACCTGTAGGAGCGCCTCGCAGGCGCGATCGGATTGAATGAAAAATCGCGCCTGCGAGGCGCTCCTACAATAAAACCTTGGGGTGAATATCATTTCAAAACGCCCTCGCCGCCCGGTTGCGTTCCGCGGCCGCCGCCTGGTCATCGGCCGCTTCGATATGCACGGCGCACTGCTTGTAGGCCGGTTGGCGTGAATGCGGGTCGAGCAGTCCCAGAGACAGGCGGTTGACGCATTCATGGTAATGGAAGGGGACGAACACCATGTCACGCGACACCCGCTGGGTGCATTGCACCATCACCACGGCATCACCGCGGCGCGAGGTCAGGCGGGCGTAGCTACCGTGCCCGATACCGAGTTCGGCGGCGGCATCGGGATTCATCTCCATGTAGGGCGTTGGACTGAACTTGTTGGCATTACCGACCTTGCCGGTACGGGTGCGGGTATGGAAGTGTTCCACCACGCGCCCGGAATTCAGCCAGAATGGGTAGTCCGCATCGGGGTGTTCGTTGTTGTCGATGAAGGGCAGGGCGATGAGCTTCGCCTTGCCGCCCGGATACTGGAACACACCATCGGTGTACAGCCGCTGCGAACCTTCGGGCGTCGTATCTTCGTTGCAGGGCCACTGGATACCGCGGTTGGTCTCGATCTTGTCATAGCTCATGCCCGAGTAGTCCAGCATGCGGCCTTTCGACAGTTCCTTCAGTTCATCGAATACACCCTCGGCGGTCTCCGGGAAATTCATGCGCCGGCCCTGTTCGAAGCGCCTGGCGACCTGGTTGAAGATCCACAGGTCGGTCCTGGACTCGCCGTGGGGTTCGCACACGTTGCGGATCAGATTGACGCGGCGCTCGGTGTTGGTGAAGCAGCCTTCCTTCTCGGCCCATACCGCGGCGGGCAGGAATACGTGGCTGTACGCATTGGTCTCCACGTCGCGGTAGGCGTCCTGGACTACCAGAAACTCGAGTTTCTCCAGGGTCTTGCGGATGCGCGGGGTATTGGCCATGGAGGTCATCGGGTTGGTGGCGATCAGCCACAGACCCTTGACCTGGCCGGTCTCGATGGCGGGCAGGATGTCGGTCATGAACATACCGCGCTTTTCCGGGAAGAATTCCGGGTCGATGCCCCAGAAGGCGGCGATGTCCTGGCGGTCCTGTTCATTCTCGAGTGCACGGTAGCCGGGCAGGCCCGAGCACGAGGACCACTCGCGCGTGCCCATGGCATTGCACTGGCCGGTGATGGACAGGCTGGAGCCGCCGGGTTTGCCGATGTTGCCGGTGATCAGGTTGAGGTTGTTGATGGCGACCACGCCGTCGGAACCGTGGGTGCTCTGGTTGATGCCCATGGTCCAGATGGTCATGGCCGCGCCGGCCTTGCCGTAGAGGCGCGCGACATTACGAATGGTGTCCTCATCGATGCCGCATATCCTGGAGGCGGTAACCGGATCGTACTGCTCGACCAGCCCGGCGAACTCGTCGTAGCCGTTGGTATGTGCCTCGATCCAGGCGCGGTCTTCCAGGCCCTCCTCGAGAATGACATGGGCCAGGGCGTTCAGCAGCACCAGGTCGGTGCCGGGCGCGACCGGCAAATGAATGTCGGCGTTCTGCGCGAATTGGGTCACCCGCGGATCGACCACGATGATCGGGAACTTGCGCTGCTCGCGTACCTGCTGCAGGCGCCAGTAGATGATCGGGTGCTGTTCGGGGAGGTTGGAGCCGAAGGCCAGCAGACAGTCGGTGTGCTCGAAGTCGTCATAACAGCCTGGCGGGCCATCGGATCCGAAGGAACGCTTGTAGCCCGACACGGCCGAGGACATGCACAGGGTGGTATTGCCGTCGTAGTTGTTGGTTCCGATAACCCCGCGCGCGAGCTTGCCGAGGGTGTAAAACTCCTCGGTCATGATCTGGCCGGTGGAGACGATGGCGAAGGCATCACGCCCATGGTCCTCCTGGATGCGCTTGATCTCGGCGCCGGTACGGTCCAGTGCCGCGTCCCAGCTGGTCGGACTGAAGTCGTCCCAGCGGTTGGCGCGCATCAGCGGCGTGTCGCCGCGCCCGGCGGTCTTGCGGAACAGTTCGTGTTCGAAGATGCCCTTGATGCACAACTTGCCGCGGTTGACGTCGGCATCGGCAACCCCGCGCGAGGCGACCGGTTCACCCTCGGCATCCAGTCCGACCTCGATGGAACAGCCGGTGGAGCAGTAACCGCAGGTGGCGTAGCGCCACTCGGTCACGCCCTTGTCGGCGATCGTGATGGGATTTTTCTTGTTACGTCCGAATAACATATGGAGTTCTTTGTGTTTCGGTCTCTCTCACGTAGCCCGGATGCAGGCCGCGGGCCGGAATCCGGGGGTTCTGGTTGTCGTGGCCCCGGATTTCGCTACGCTGCATCCGGGCTACCTGCTCTTGTAGGAGCGCCTTGCAGGCGCGATAGCCAGGTTCCGTATATCCGCGCCCACGGGGCGCTGCTACAGATAAAGATTCAGCGTGCTGCCATCAGGCGGCGGCCTCGTTCACGGACAGGGACAGAAATACCCGTCCGTCCTCTATCTTCACCGGGAAGACGTTGGTGCAACCTTCGTCCGGTGCCAGTGCCCGGCCACTGGCGAGATCGATCTTCCAGTTGTGCAGCGGGCAGGTAACGGTGGTGCCGTGCACGATGCCCTGCGACAGGGGGCCCTGCTTGTGCGGGCACTGGTCCTTGATGGCAAACACCTGGTCGTCGGCGGTGCGGAACACCGCGATCTCCATGGTGTCGGTCACCAGTACCCGTGAGCCCAGCGGCGGGATGTCTTCCAGTTTGGCGATTTCAGTCCAGTTGGTCATGGTTTTCTCTCTCATTCACTATTTAATTCACCGCAAAGGCATTTCGAATTTGTAGGAGCGTCCTGCGAGCCATCACGGTCGGTACGGGTATCAATGTCGATTGCAGGGCTTGTCTTTATCTACGTTCGCAGGACGCTTCAGTTCCAGCGTCGCCTTGATCCAGTCGATCTGTTTCTCCACGATTCCCTGCGGATTCCAGGTGTATTCCTGCAGGTGAACTTCCGGGTGGTCATGGTCGACTATTTTCATCTTGGTAACCTCGCTGAGGTATGTGGCAAAAGTTTTCAGGCGATCTTCAGTGGCGTGAATTCGTGCGCACTGGCACCCTCGGCGCGCTCCTTCCAGGGATCGACCTGGGCGAGCTGCTGTGAATAGATGAAGCGCTCGTACAGCGCCTTGCGGCCTTCCGCGTCATCCAGGATCTTCTCCTTGATGTAGCTCAGGCTGACGCGTTCCACCCACGGTGCGGTGCGCTCGAGGTAATGCGCCTCCTCGCGGTATAGCTGAGTAAAGGCGCCGCAATATTCCAGCACCTCTTCTTCGGTATCCACCTTGCACAACAGGTCGGTGACCCGCACCTTGATCCCGCCGTTGCCGCCTACATGCAGTTCATAGCCGGAATCGACGCACACAACGCCAAAGTCCTTGATGGTGGCTTCGGCGCAGTTGCGGGGACAGCCGGAAACCGCCAGCTTGTACTTGTGCGGCATCCATGAGCCCCAGGTCATTTCCTCCAGTCGGATGCCCATGGTGGTGGAATCCCGGGTACCGAAGCGGCACCATTCAGAGCCGACGCAGGTTTTCACCGTGCGCAGCGCCTTGCCGTAGGCATGCCCGGAAACAAATCCCTCGGTCGCCAGGTCGCCCCAGATGCCCGGCAGTTCTTCCTTCTTCAGGCCCAGCATGTCGATACGCTGGCCACCGGTAAACTTTACCGTGGGTACATTCCATTTTTCGGCGATCCTGCCGAGTGCCATCAGCTGGGCGGCGGAGGTTTCACCGCCAAAAATACGGGGGATGACAGAATAGGTGCCGTCCTTCTGGATGTTGCCGTGGGCGCGTTCGTTGATGAAACGCGACTGCGCATCGTCCTGGTACTCGCCGGGCCAGTAGGCCAGCAGGTAATAATTGAGTGCCGGCCGGCAGGCGGCACAGCCGTCCGGGGTCTTCCATTCCAGGAACTCGCGCACGGCCGGTATGGACTTGAGTTGATTGCTCTTGATGGTGGCGATGACCTCGTCGTGGCTGTACTCGGTGCACTTGCACATGGCTTGCTTGTTGGGCGAGGCATCGTAGCCCTCACCGACGGTGCTGGCCAGCAGGGCCTCCACCAGGCCGGTGCAGGAGCCGCAGGAACTGGAGGCCTTGGTATGGGCGCGTACATCCTCCAGGGTGAACAGGCCTTTCTTGCCAATGGCATTGACGATTTCGCCCTTGCAGACACCGTTGCAGCCACAGATCTCGGCGTCATCGGACAGCGCCATGACGCGGGTCTCGTCGCCGTGACCTGCATCGCCCAGGTCGTGCTGACCGAACAGCAGGGTCTTGCGGAAGTCGGCGATGCCGGTACCTTCGCGCATCAGCTGGAAATACCAGGTGCCGTCGATGGTGTCGCCATAGAGCACGGCACCCTTGATGCGATTGTCACGGATCACCAGTTTCTTGTAGGTGCCAGCCGCAGGGTCCTGCAGGCTGATGACCTCGTCGCCCTCGGTCTCGTTGAAGTCACCGGCCGAGAACAGGTCGATACCGGTGACCTTGAGCTTGGTGGAAGTGACTGAGCCGCGGTAGTGTGCATAACCAAGACCGGCGAGCTGGTTGGCGGCCACCTTGCCCTGCTCGAACAGGGGTGCGACCAGCCCATAGGCGATGCCGCGGTGCTGGACGCATTCGCCCACGGCATAGATGCGCGGGTCAAAGGTCTGCATGACATCGTTCACCACGATGCCGCGCTCGCAGTGCAGACCGGCGCTCTTCGCCAGTTCGGTGTTCGGGACGATGCCGACCCCCATGACCACCAGGTCGGCCTCGACCTCGCTGCCATCCCGGAAACGCACGCCTTGCACCCGTCCGTTACCGAGGATCTCGGCCGTCTCCGCCTCCATCAGGAAATTCATGCCACGCTCCTCGAGGGATCGCTTGAGCAGGCTTGATGCCGGCTTGTCGAGCTGGCGCTCCATCAGTGAATCCAGCAGGTGCACCACGGTCACGTCCATGCCCTGTTTCATCAGGCCGTTGGCGGCCTCCAGTCCCAGCAGGCCGCCGCCGATGACCACGGCCTTCCGGTATTCACGGCTGGCGGCCAGCATGGCGTCGACGTCGTGGATGTCGCGGAAGGCGATGACGCCATCCTTGTCCTTGCCCGGCACCGGGATCATAAAGGGGTTGGAACCGGTGGCCAGCAGCAGGCGATCATATTCAGCGGTGGTGCCGTCCCTGGCCACGACCCGGCGATTCGCCCGGTCGATCTCCATGACCTGTTTGCCCATATATAAGGTAATGCCGTTATCGCTGTACCACTGCTCGTCGTTGAGCATGATGTCATCGAGGGTCTTCTCGCCGGCCAGCACCGGCGACAGCATGATGCGGTTGTAGTTGCCGTAGGGTTCGGCACCGAACACCGTGATGTCATATTTTTCCGGCGCAATCTTCAGGAGTTCTTCCAGGGTACGCACCCCGGCCATGCCGTTGCCGATCAGAACCAGTCTTTCTCTCATGGGTATACCTGTGCATGAAACAACAATGAAGTTCTGGTGTGCAAGGTCTGTACCAGCCAATAATTACAGTGACGACTATTGCTGTAACTCTCTGTAATTAAATGACCGTTATGGTGCAGGGACTGAGGTGGGGTAAATAGTGTCACGCATGGTTATGCACCATATTGGTGCATTCGCTCACGGTGCGCACCTTTATATACCACCGGTATGCAACGCCGGGGCCGTCATCGGTTGAATCATGTAGCTGCTGTTCTCCAACCCGGCCGGACTGGGCGTAAATCCGCTGCCCGGCAAGCCTGAGCTCGCATAGATGTCGGAGATGACTGTTCTGGCATGAATCTTGAATCGATTAACTTGGAATGGCTGGTCTTTCAGCGCGGGGTGGCTGATGAAAATCATAGTGGTCGAGGAACAGCCCGGACAGGGCGCGGATTACATCACAGCTGCCAGCAAGGCTGGCTGGGAGCTGGTTTGCGTGTCTGATTACGCGCGGATTGCTGCAGTAGTGACACAAATCGATGCAGACGCCGCGGTGTTAATTGCACGACGGGTCAACGAGGTGGTCCTGCAAACTGTGCGGTTGTTCAACAGCACACAGCCGATGCCGGTTGTGCTGTATACCGGGGACTCGCTGCAGCAGTCGATTCGTGATGCGGTAAATGCAGGCGTTTCCGCCTATGTGGTCGATTGCCGCGATGCAAGCCGCATCGGCGCCCACCTGGATATTTCCGTTATACGTTTTGCCGAGTCGCAGAAGCTGAAGAAGGAATTGCAGAAGGCGAAGACCTCGCTGGCGGAACGGAACACTGTGGACAAGGCCAAGGGCATCATTATGCGACAGCGTAACGTCAGCGAAGACGCGGCATACAAGATGTTGCGCAAGCTTGCAATGGACCGTAACCGGCGTATCGGTGAGGTGGCCGGTGAAGTGATTGCCGCCGCCGAAGTGCTGATCTGAGCAACCGATCGCCTTTAGCACAATGATTGTGCGTTATGTGTTGTGAATGCACTATGTTGGACAGATTAAAACATGCAGGCTGATTCAGCCGGGCGGTAAACCAGCGGAATCAGCATAGCAAACCGGCTGGCACACATCGTGCTAGTACATGTATTCAGGAGTCATGGCAGGTAACCAGTGTCGGTTGCCTGTGACTGCCGGCAAGGTTGCCGGTAATCGAACAAAGGCGTTCTCTTCGCGGGCCACGGGTCCGTGAGGCGAATGCCTTTTTTTGTGGGTGATTATGAGCCAGGTACAGGCTATTGCGGATGAGACGGTCCCTTGTGCTTCTAATTGACAAGAGTCATTGACGGTCGTTATCAGTGCAGGACCGGTCGGCCAGCGGATGGTTGCGGAATTGCGTTCACATAATGCCACGCGGGAAATCTTCATGTTTGGCGACGAGCCCTGGGTGCCGAATGACCGGGTGCAGTTGTCCTATGGCTGGCCGGACAGTCGGATACCCCTGCAGCAGGGTTCCTGAGCGGTGACAGCTGCCTGCATGTGCAACTGGGCACGCATATCAGCGAAATTGACCGGAGCCGTCGCCGGCTGCTGGACAATACCGGTAAGACCTGGTCATACGACAAACTGGTACTGGCGACGGGATCAATGGAGGCTCGCTGACTGCTATCAGTCTCAAGGTGATTGATTGTCCAGTGTCGAGCGTTGGCAGTATGGAGACCGAATGGCCGCGCCGTGAATTGGCATGGAGGAACAGGGACAGCTGCGTGATTCGCAAGGCCATGCTCGATGGTAATCGTCTGGATGCTGCCTTGCATGACCGGGTTGATGTTGGCTATCCAAGGGTCCGCACCAGTCTGGCATGTCAATGCCCCCGATTGGTGCAAGCAGTCGCGTGTCGCAGCGCCTGTCTCGACGTTAGTCAATAATTATCAATGGCCTGGAAGACTGGCACGGAACCTGCTAATTACTATTTATATTGGTTGCAACGACGCAGCTATGGCTTCCGAACGGGCCACAACGAAGTACGCGATATTTAAAGGGTAACCACGGTTGGTTACCGCGGACAACGGAGTCCACAGGATCATCCCTTGCGGGGGTGGTCGTGTGGGCTCTTTTTTTTCATCTGATGAAGGAGTGAGCATGAGTAAACAGCGGTATCGACACGTACTGGCCAATGCAGGCCGGCGAATAGCAAACAGCTTGCAGGCAGTGGTGGCGGGCGCTTCACTGGCTGTGCTGGCCGGTGCGCTGCAACCGGCCCTGGCAGGCACACTGGAAAAAGAAGACCTCAAGTTCGGATTCATCAAGTTGACCGACATGGCACCGCTAGCCATCGCATATGAAAAGCAATTCTTCGAGGATGAAGGCCTGTACGTCACCCTCGAGCCGCAAGCGAACTGGAAGGTACTGCTGGACCGCGTGATCGACGGTGAACTGGACGGCGCGCACATGCTCGCCGGACAGCCACTGGGCGCGACCATCGGCTTCGGTACCAAGGCTCACATTATCACGGCCTTAAGCATGGACCTGAACGGCAACGGTATTACCGTTTCCAATGACATCTGGAAACAGATGAAAAAACATGTGCCACACAAGGACGGCAAGCCGGTGCATCCGATCAAGGCGGATTACCTGAAGCCGGTCGTTGAGAAATACATCGACGAGGGTAAACCATTCAACATGGGCATGGTGTTCCCCGTTTCGACGCACAATTATGAATTGCGCTACTGGCTGGCGGCCGGCGGGATTCACCCGGGTTACTATGCGCCACACAAGGGTGATATTACCGGGCAGATCGATGCAGATGCGTTGTTGTCGGTAACGCCGCCACCCCAGATGCCGGCCACACTGGAGGCCGGCACAATCTATGGTTACTGCGTTGGCGAGCCCTGGAACCAGCAGGCCGTTTTCAAGGGTATCGGTGTTCCGGTCATCACCGACTACGAGATCTGGAAGGACAATCCGGAGAAAGTCTTCGGTGTCTCGAAGGAATGGGCCGATAAGTATCCGAACACGCACAAGGCAGTGCTGAAGGCCATGATACGTGCCGCCATGTGGCTGGATTCCGGCGGGCTGGCCAATCGCAAGGAAGCGGCAAAGATCATGTCGCGGCCGGAATATGTCGGCGCGGATTACGAGGTGATCGCCAACAGCATGACCGGTACCTTTGAATATGAAAAGGGCGACAAGCGGTCGGTGCCCGATTTCAACGTATTCTTTCGCTACAACGCGACCTATCCCTACTACTCGGATGCGGTCTGGTATCTGACACAGATGCGGCGCTGGGGCCAGATATCCGATCACAAGCCGGACGGCTGGTATATGGAAATGGCGAAGAAGGTTTACCGGCCGGACCTGTATGCAGAGGCCGCGAAGGAACTGATCGCCGAGGGCAAGGCGAAGGTGGAAGACTTCCCGGAGTTTTCCAGCGAAACGGGCTTTCGTCCCCCGCAGTCGGAGTTTATCGACGGGATAACCTTCGATGGCACCAAGCCTAATGATTACCTTGCGAAGTTCCCGATCGGTCTGAAGGGCAAGGACAAGGTTAACTGAGCATTTCTCCTGCAGGGTATTGGCCCGCACGTAATGTGCGGCCACTTTATTAACCCGTGCAGGACGGTAGAGAGGCATAACTTATGACGACATATGTAATGAAAACCATCCAGTCTGTGGACTATCAGGCGGCAGTCCGGGCCCTGGTGTTGCCACTGGTGGCTTTCGTCATCTTTCTCTCATTGTGGAATTTCTCGGCTGCCCGGATCGAAACATCCCTTGGACAGGTGCCGGGTCCGGCCGAGGTCTGGCAGCAGGCCACAAATCTGGTGGCGGAGCACCGCGCCGAGCGGGAAAAGGAGGTGGCGTTCTATGAACGACAGGAAAAGCGCAACCAGGCAAAGCTGGCCGAAGACCCGGCGGCCGAGGTGCGTATCCGCCCCTATACCGGCAAGCCGACCTTTCTCGACCAGATCATCACCAGCTTGTTGACCGTGTTTACCGGCTTTCTGCTGGCCTCGGTCATTGCGGTCCCGGTTGGTGTATTGTCCGGGCTTAGCACGAATATCTACCGCGCGATCAACCCGATCGTCCAGGTATTCAAGCCGGTATCACCGCTCGCCTGGCTGCCGATCGTTACCATGATCGTCAGTGCGTTGTACGTTACCGATGAGCCGATGTTTTCCAAGTCATATCTGACATCGGCGATTACAGTGACGCTGTGTTGCCTGTGGCCAACGCTGATCAACACGGCGGTGGGCGTGTCGTCCATGGACCGTGACCTGGTCAATGTCGGCAAGGTGCTCCGCCTGAACTGGTTCACGAAGGTCTGGAAGATAGCATTGCCATCGGCGATACCGATGATCTTTACCGGACTGCGACTCAGCCTGAGTATCGGCTGGATGGTGCTGATCGCGGCGGAGATGCTGGCGCAGAATCCGGGCCTCGGAAAGTTTGTCTGGGACGAATTCCAGAACGGCAGTTCCAATTCGCTTGGCCGTATCATGGTGGCGGTATTCACCATCGGATTTATCGGATTTTTACTGGACCGGGGCATGCTCATGCTGCAACGCCGGGTGTCCTGGGACAAGGATGCGGTACTGCGATAGTACAGTTCCGGCAGCTAACAGAATTAAAGGAGACAGTGAATGTCAATCGAGCATCTGAATATCGACCATGTATCGATGGTGTTTGATACGCCCGCGGGGCCATTCAAGGCACTGGATAATGTGGCTCTGGCGATTGAAAAGGGTGAATACGTCTCGCTCATCGGCCATTCCGGCTGTGGCAAGTCAACGGTTCTCAATGTCGTTGCCGGCCTGTTGCAGGCCACCACCGGTGGTGTAGTGCTTGATGGTACCGAGGTTGATGAGCCGGGACCGGACCGTGCCGTGGTCTTTCAGCATCACTCGTTGATGCCCTGGCTGACGGCATACGAAAACGTGGAGCTTGCGGTCCGGCAAGTGTTCAAGGGCACCAAGAGCAGGGCAGAGATGAAGGACTGGATCGAGCACAATCTGCATCTGGTACACATGGAACATGCGATGGACAAGTTGCCCGGAGAGATCTCAGGCGGAATGAAACAGCGAGTCGGCATTGCACGCGCCCTTGCAATGCAGCCCAAGGTGCTGTTGATGGACGAGCCATTTGGCGCACTGGATGCCCTGACACGCGCGCATATGCAGGACTCTCTGATGGAGATTCATGCCGAACTCGGCAACACAGTGATCATGATCACGCACGATGTGGATGAAGCCGTATTGTTGTCTGACCGTATCGTGATGATGACCAACGGGCCGGCAGCAACCATTGGCGAGATACTGGAAATAGGGCTGGACAGGCCGCGCGACCGGGTCGTACTGGCAGACAGCCAGGAGTACAACCATTATCGTGCCGCGGTCCTCAAGTTCCTCTACGAACGACAGCGTCGACCGGATGTAGACAACGGCGATGGTACATCTGCATCCGAGCCGGAAACAGCGGAAGAAGAGACTGATGCGCCACTGAAGATTGTGTCCGGCATGCAGGCTGCGTAAGGACACAGTGTGCAGTGTCAGCGCCGATCGTTGCACCAGATTAGTGCATGCGAGCTGCTTCTGCACCGATAACTCTCAGGTCGACAGCAGCGATTCCGCCGCATAGCGGCGGAGACCTTCACACGGTATCTGGGACTGAGCGTATGCTCTTGCAGTTACATAACATCCAGATATATATGCCGTAATACGTATCATCCGCTTCCCCGAGAGGATTCGCGAAAGCGTCGAGCCCCCATGGCCGATCCCCGGCTGGCACGCTCCTTGCTCGACCAGAGTCATCAATAGATTCGCATCCAGCGCCGGGTGCATTGCTGCAAAGGAGCACATATGTCCGAATCCAAGCTGAACCTGTTCTCTTTTTCAGGGAAGACCCGCATCCTGCACTTGACCTGGTTTGCGTTCTTCCTGACCTTTGTCATGTGGTTCAGCCACGCCCCCTTGATGGCATCCATCCGTGAGGCCTTCGACCTCACGGACCAGCAGGTAAAGATGCTGCTGATCCTCAACGTGGCCCTCACCATCCCGGCACGCATCATCATCGGCATGCTGGTCGACGCCTTCGGGCCGCGGCGGGTCTATTCCCTGTTGCTGTTCATCTCCAGCTTCCTGTGTTTCGGCTTTGCCTTCGCCGACAGCTTCGAGCGGCTCGCCATGATGCGGTTTCTGATGGGTTTCGTCGGTGCCGGCTTCGTCATCGGGATTCGCATGATCAGTGAATGGTTCCCGGCCAGGCAGGTCGGTGTGGCGGAAGGCATCTACGGCGGCTGGGGTAATTTCGGATCGGCCGCCGCGGCATTGAGCCTGCCGACCATTGCCCTGCTGTTCGGTGGCGATGATGGCTGGCGTTATGCCATTGGCCTGACCGGCGTTCTGGCCCTGATTTATTCGGTAGTCTATTTCTTTACGGTATCCGACACGCCCAAGGGTTCGACCTATTTCAAGCCGAAGAGAAACGGCGCCATGGAGGTGACCAGCAAGGGCGATTTCTTCCTGTACCTGGTGATGAATGTCCCGCTGTACGCGGCCCTGGCCGTGCTGAACTGGAAGCTGGGACCGTCCAACCTCGGCATGCTGGGCGAGGCCACCACCGGCATGATCTATGCCGTTCTGGCCGGTATCTATATCTTTCAGTCCATTCGTGTCTACCAGATCAACAGCCATGTCTTCAGGGAAGAGGTGCCGGAGATCGAGCGCTACAAGTTCAAGCAGGTGGCGGTGCTGGACCTGGCCTACATGGTGACCTTCGGCTCCGAACTCGCCGTGGTATCCATGCTGCCGCTGTTCTTCATGGACACCTTCGAATTGTCGCAGGTCGCGGCGGGCATGCTGGCCTCCGGTTTTGCCTTCATGAACCTGGTGGCGCGACCCAGTGGCGGGTTGCTCAGTGATCGATTCGGCCGCAAGAAGACCCTGCTCATCCTGCTCGCCGGACTGGCCTCCGGTTACCTGCTGATGGGACTGATCGACTCCAGCTGGCCGGTGCTGCTGGCGGTGGCCATCACCATGGGCTGTTCCTTTTTCGTGCAGTCCGGCGAAGGGGCGGTGTTTGCCATGGTGCCGCTGGTCAAGCGTCGCCTTACCGGCCAGGTGGCCGGCATGGCCGGTGCCTACGGCAATGTCGGTGCCGTGAGCTTCCTGACCGTGCTCTCCTTCGTCTCGCCGCAGATTTTCTTCACGGTCATTGCGGGTGCGGCCGTCATCACCCTGGTGGCCGTCGCCTTCTTCCTGGAGGAGCCGGAAGGGCACATGGCCGAGGTGCTGCCGGACGGCACGGTGCAGATGATCAAGGTGACGTAGCATTCCCCCTGGTGTAGGAGCGGCCACCTGGCCGCGAATCGCGCCGGAGGGCGGCGCTCCTACAGGTGGTTTCGGCTTGTGTAGGAGCGGCCTCCTGGCCGCGAATCGCGCCGGAGGGCGGCGCTCCTACAGGTGGTTCCGGCTTGTGTAGGAGCGGCCTCCTGGCCGCGAATCGCGCTGGAGGGCGGCGCTCCCACAGGTCGTTCCGGTTTGTGTAGGAGCGGCCTCCTGGCCGCGAATCGCGCTGGAGGGCGGCGCTCCTACAGGTGGTTCCGGCTTGTGTAGGAGCGGCCTCCTGGCCGCGAATCGCGCTGGAGGGCGGCGCTCCTACAGGTGGTTCCGGCTTGTGTAGGAGCGGCCTCCTGGCCGCGAATC